>NZ_JAJAFX010000024.1:0-78234 GCF_025384845.1 Photorhabdus temperata
AGGGGCATTCTTAACATGGCGGTAAGCTCCGTTTGGTGAACGGAACTTAATTAATACAAAGTGCCGGATAAATAACCAGCACTTCGTCAGTCATCTGAGCGCCAATAGCGCTCAATTATAACTGAGCAATCAAACCTGATACATTTTGCATAAATAGCGAGAAACAGCATCATCTGCATTTGAACCAATCACATCCATATCCGGCAAGATATCTCTCAGGCGTTGGTGAGCATCCCGCATAATACAGCCCTTACCCGCCATCGTCAGCATTTCCAGATCGTTCATTCCATCACCAAAAGCTATGCAATCACTGAGTTTATAGCCCATAGATTTAGCTACCTGTTCAAGGGCATGACCTTTGGAAACGCCACCAGCCATGACCTCCAGACAATTACGTAACGAGAAACTGACATTCACCCTGTCGCCCCAACGTGCGTTGATTGCCTCTTCCAATATGAGCAATAGATCATGATCTCCACAGGTAAAGTAGACTTTACACACACCATCAGTCTTAAAAGTATCACGCTCAAAAAGCCGGTAATGAAATATTGACTCCTGGAAAAATTCTTCCTGCTCAGGGCTTTCACGATTCATATACCAATCATCATGACGGTAATAATTGGTCAGAATATCAGGGTTATCAAACTCCATCAGACACAAGTCATGCACAATATCAGGATCAACATTATGACTGAAAACCAGTTCACCCGCGGTATTATGTACCCTGGCTCCATTGGAGGTGATCATATAGGCATCAATACCAAGCCCATCACGGATTTGGGAAACATCCACATGATGACGGCCGGTAGCAAAAATAAAATGAATGCCTTTGTTTGTAAGTAGATTAAGAGTTTCCTTGGTGTAAGACGTTAATTTGTGATCAGGAGACAGCAAAGTACCGTCTAAATCTGAAGCAACAATGTGATACATAGTTGTAGTTCCTATAATTGAATCAATTCTGGTCAAAAAAGTCACATATAGCGTTGAGTGCCTGGCTACGTAATTTATCTTTTTCAAATAGGATCTCATGATGCGCCCCCTGAATAATCAAAGGCGACTGCTCTTCAATGAAAGTCCTCTCTTGCCGATGTGATTCACAAAAAGCCTGTAATTGCTGATTATTAACTACTTTATCTTCACTGGCTTTTAAGACCATCAGTGGCGTCTCAATTTTTCCTGCTTTTTCTATCAATATATCGCCAATCCGCATACTTTCCCGCATCCATTGATATGTCGGGCCGCCTATGCGTAATTCCGGATAATCCGCGTAATAACGGAGATAGCGGCTATAACGTCCATAACTGTGTGTCAGAAGATTTATCAAATAAGGCAACGGACGCCATTTTCCAGTCAGTATTGCGTAGTTATTTCGTCTATCCGGTCGCTTTTCTGCCCAGTTCACCAGCAAAGCAGCCAACCAGTGCGGCATTGGTAAGTTAATACCAAACATAGGAGCACAAAGGGCCGCGGCATCAAAAATCTGACTATGACGTAATAAGAATCCCCCTAATATTGCCGCACCCATTGAATGAGCCAATGCATAGCAGTGAGAATAATGACGAGGGAGAATTTCTCTTTCTATGAACGTTTCAACGTCATCAATATAGTCATCAAATCTTTCTACATGCCCTTTCTGTGGATCTTCAAGCATCCTGCCGGATCGCCCCTGTCCACGATGGTCAATGATAAAAACGTCGTAACCAAGGTGATAAAAATCAAATGCCACCTCCGGGTATTTGACATAACTTTCACTACGGCCCGGCAAGATAACGACTGCTCTATGATTCTGGGTTGTTGCACAAAAGCGGACATAGCGTATCAGCACATTATCGACACCGATAAACTCATGCTCTTCCCTGGCTTGCCAGAAATCTAACAGAGGCCCGTTAGCAAAAGCAGAAAACTGTCTCTCACGATTAAGCCAGCTCTCTTTCAATATTTCGGGCTTCATAAATCATCTCCAAACTATTCACACTCCTCCAGATGTTTACAGATCAAAGCCATAAAAACGCTACCAAAACGTTCTAGTTTTCGTTGTCCTACCCCGTTGATTAATAACATTTCTTCAGCCGTAACCGGGCATTGCTCTGACATTTCAATCAGCGTGACATCGTTAAATACAACAAAAGGCGGGATATTATCTTCGTCAGCAATAGATTTCCGTAATTTACGCAACTTGGCAAACAATTTGCGATCATAATCGCCACTATATGATTTACTTTGCTGGCTGCGCCCTTTCAGGTTCTGTATCCGTGGAACAGCCAGTTTTAGCGGAACTTCACCACGTAATACTGGCCGCGCAGCTTCTGTTAATTGTAATGCTGAATAATTGGCAATGTTTTGACTGATAAAACCTAAGTGAATAAGCTGCCTCAACACGCTAACCCAGTGCTCCTGGCTTTGATCTTTACCGATGCCGTAAACCGGCAAACAATCATGCCTTATATCGCGGATACGCTGATTATTCGCGCCTCTGAGCACTTCAACAATATAACCGATACCAAAACGCTGCCCAACCCGGTAAACACAAGAGAGCGCTTTTTGTGCATCCACCAAGCCATCGTAATTTTTCGGTGGATCAAGGCAGATGTCACAGTTGCCGCAAGCGGTTTGCTGGCTTTCACCAAAATAGTTCAATAACACCAGACGGCGGCAAGTTTGCGCTTCGGCAAAGGCTCCCATCGCATTAAGCTTATGTCGTTCAATATCTTGCTGTGTGTCAGCAGCTTTCTCTTCCAGACAACGGCGAAGCCATACCATATCAGCCGGATCATAGAACAACACCGCTTCCGCAGGTAAACCATCACGCCCGGCACGCCCTGTTTCCTGATAATAGGATTCGATATTACGTGGAATATTAAAGTGAACCACGAACCGAACATTGGGTTTATTAATACCCATGCCAAATGCCACGGTCGCCACCACAACCTGCAAATCATCACGTTGAAATGCATCCTGTACCCGGGCGCGTTGGCTATTATCTAACCCTGCATGGTATGGTGCAACACTCAAGCCACGTTTTTGCAAACGTTCAGATATCTCTTCAACTTTATTGCGGCTGTTGCAGTAAATGATGCCGCTTTTACCTTTCTGACCACGGATAAATAACCATAATTGATCTAATGGCTTGTATTTTTCTATCAAGGTATAACGGATATTGGGGCGATCAAAACTGCTGATATGAATAAGCGGATTATCGAGATTCAGTAGCCGGGCAATATCATTGCGGGTAGTTTCATCAGCGGTCGCCGTCAACGCAATGACAGGTAATGTTGGAAAGTGTTGCCTGAGCTGTCCCAACGCCCGGTATTCAGGCCGGAAATCATGGCCCCATTGCGAAATACAATGGGCTTCATCCACAGCCAGCATTGCAGGTTGCCATTCCAAAAGCTGTTCAAGGAAGTTATCCATCATTAAGCGTTCAGGAGCAATATACAGCAATTTGATCACGCCCTGACGGCAACGCCGGATCACATCAAGCTGCTCTTCACGGGCCTGAGTTGAATTCAGGCAATCAGCCGCGACACCATTCGCCCTCAGTTGATCTACCTGATCTTTCATTAAAGAGATCAAGGGAGAAACAACCAAGGTTAATCCTCCCTGCACCAGCGCCGGGATTTGGTAACACAATGATTTGCCACCACCCGTCGGCATAATGACCAGACAATCACGCCCCTCAAGAATGGTATTGATGACTTGTTGCTGACCAGGCCGGAATTGCAGATAACCAAAGGTTTCCCGCAATACTTGCTCTGCCAGTGATATCGTATTGATGACTTCTGCGGTAGACACGCTTTTCCTCAACCATTAAAAAATCACAGACGCTTAAGCATCTGAGCATTATGTTATCTTACTCTCGCAATAATTACTTCAACAACAAACCCGCTACATAACAAACACAGTTGTCATTTATAAAGCGTTAAAAAGGCAACACAGGTTATTTTACACACGAACTTTAATTTTGCTCAGATTGTTTCTCGAGACGCCTCGCAAACTGGCAAGGTTGGCAATAAAAGCATAATATTAACAATTTATTAACTATATATACCCAATAGATTTCAAGTTGCAGCGCGGCGGCAAGTGAACGCATCCCCAGGAGCATAGATAACTATGTGACTGGGGTAAGTGAACGCAGCCAACAAAGCAGCAACTTGAAAGATGAAGGGTATAAAGTGGTATTAATAACACGTACCTTTATTTGGGGATAAATTAAATGTCTACAACGCAAATGACCCTGGAGCAAGCCCGCCAGCTAATTGGTAATTTTTTCATTTACCATATGCCTTTTAACCAGATATTAGGGCTTGAGCTGCTTCGGTTTGAACAGGATTACGCAGAAATACAGTTCCATAATCAGAGTAAGCTGGTAGGGAATACCGCACAGAAGATTTTACATGGCGGTGTGATTGCATCAGTGCTGGATGTCTGTGCCGGGTTGGTCTGTGTCGGTAATGCCTTAGCCCGTATAACCCCCATTCCACGAGAAGAATTAGAAAAGCGATTATCAACAATGGGAACAATTGATTTGCGGGTGGATTATCTACGCCCCGGTCGTGGTGAAGTGTTTACCGCCACCAGCAGTATTATCCGTAATGGGAATAAAGTTTCTGTCGCCAGAGCTGAACTACATAACGAGCACAGAGCACATATCGCCAGCGCAACGGCGACTTATCTGGTCGGTTAGTCATATCATTTGAGATATTAATCCCTTGCGTAATATTCAGCCCGGTGACATATTATTTCCATGTTAACGGGCAGAAATCCATTACACTTTCCACACCTTTCATTAACATTGGGACAACATGAATAAACCACAAACTACCAAAGGCGTTCTGTACGCCTTCGGGGCCTGCTTTATTTGGGGAATCGCCCCAGTTTATTTTAAGTACATTCAGCAAGTACCTGCCGACGAAATCCTGACGCATCGTATTATCTGGTCATTTTTCTTTATGTTGCTGCTGCTAACAGTGACGCGTCACTGGTCACAGGTATCCAACGTTTTTCGTCAACCTAAAAAAGTATTGTTACTGGCAGTGACGGCGACCATTATTGCCTGTAACTGGCTGATTTATATCTGGGCAGTGAACCACGGTCATATGCTAGAAGCCAGCCTGGGTTACTTCATTAGCCCACTGGTTAACGTTTTGTTTGGTATGCTGTTTCTGAGTGAACGTTTTCGCCGGATGCAATGGGTTGCCGTTGCTCTGGCCTTCACCGGCGTGTTAATCCAGTTATGGCAATTTGGCTCTGTGCCTGTTATTGGACTAAGTCTGGCTGTCACTTTCGCTCTGTATGCCCTGCTTCGTAAGAAGATGAATGTTGATGCTCAAACAGGTATAACGATTGAAACACTATGGTTACTACCCGTTGCATCTATTTACCTGTTTGGCTTTGCCAACACCCCAACCAGCGATTTAAGCGCTAACCCAACGACACTGAATTTACTGCTGATTGCCGCAGGCATTATCACCACGGTTCCATTACTGCTATACACGGAAGCCGCTGCCCATTTGCGTCTGTCTACGCTGGGTTTCTTCCAGTATGTCGGCCCAACGTTGATGTTCTTACTGGCAATACTGGTCTATAGCGAGCAAATAGGTACAGATCGCCTGATTACTTTTGGTTTTATCTGGGCAGCATTAGTGCTGTTTACACTGGATGCGCTTTATACACAGCGCAGGTTGAAAACATAGCAGAATCAATTTACGACATGGAAATAACCATCAGACTGGCTAAAATCGCAGAACAAGCCGCTCTTGAAGCACTCCAGTTACGTGCGTCTCTCATGTGGGAAGAAGATCGGGAATTATTATTAGCCAACCCCCACATGATAGAACTCCCTATAGAACATATTGAAGCGGGGTATGTTTATATTGCAGAACAAGCCGGCGTCATTTTGGGGTTCAGTGTTGTATTGCCACAATCTGATGGAGATGCAGAACTTGATGGATTATTTGTTGAACCCACTGTCTGGCATCAAGGTGTTGGCAGACAGTTAGTGGAAACAGCACTGAATAACGTTCATACAGAAGGAGGTGCATCATTGCGGGTGCTGGCTAATCCTCAAGCCGAAGGGTTTTATATTGCTCTTGGCTTTGAACACCTTGGGGAAGAACGTACTCAATTTGGAACAATAATTCTTATGATTAAGGGCATACAATGAAATAATTAAGGTAAAAAATATCCAATAAATTATCTTCAAAATTACGAGATCTATTTAGTAATATATGTAACAACTGATTGAAAATATTTTTAGGTTCATAAAACTGAGCCTTAAAGACAATAAAAAAATGAAAAGAGAGCATATCATTGCCATGAGCAACTCATCTATTATACTGTGAACAAGGTCAAAAAACGAAATAATGCATACTAATTTTCATGTTTATATTTTGACACTACAAATTATATTTCATAGCATGTGATTAGCTCTTAATTATTAAGAGCTGTTAATGAAACAATATAGTCACTAAATTACATCTGAGGAGAAACCTTATGGAATCTGCAATGGAAATTTTTGAAGTAAATATCGATGAATGTGATCTGAAAGGTCTTTGCATGTGGTAAAAATAAATATAAGGGAAGCCTCGGCTTCCCTTATATTCCCCATTATCAACAGAGAGTACTTAGATTGGACGATTACGGATTTCATAATGTCTGGGATATTGTTTTATATGATAATGAGCTATTATCTGACGAAGATGCCTTGAATACTTTTTTCTATGAAGCATTAAAAAAATCAGGATTTAAAGTAATAGGTCATCTTTGTCACAAATTTACCAGCGATGGGGAAGGGGTCACGGGGATATTTCTCCTTTCTGAATCGCACTTATCATTTCACACATATCCAGAGACACATTATATAAGTATCGATGTCTACACTTGTGGGAAGAAAGCAATATGCATACACCGTGATATAGAAAGCTTCTTCAAAAACAGTAAAAAATTTACTGTTCGAGGTCTGGAAAGGGGAAGTAATCTAGGTGCCTATCAACTAATAAGAGGATGATTTAAGCATGAAATTAATTAATAACGGAATTATTAAATTTGACTATCAATTCCCTATTTACAACTTCTTCTTTCCAAATCAAACCCTTAATTCTTTCGAGGGAGATAAAAACTCCATTTCACAAATATTAGGTAGTGCAAATTCTGGTATAAAATCAAGAGCCCTTTATTTCCATATCCCTTTCTGTGAATCAATCTGTACCTTTTGCCCTTTTACTAAAGGGTTGTATAAAAACCATGATACTATAGATAGATACGTAAAATCCCTCATCAATGAAATACATTATAAAAGCAGATTTATTGATTATAAGGCAGTCCCGATACGAGCAATATTTTTCGGTGGCGGCACACCATCTCTACTGTCTCCTGAGAATATCATTGACATTGGAGAAGCTATCAAAGAGAATTTTGATTTATCATCACTCCAAGAATTTTCTTTCGAAATGAGCATAAATAGCGTAACCAAGGAAGGAATTGATGCATTAAAAGAAATAGGCGTCACACATACACGGTTTGGGTTACAAACAATGGATCCTACGTGGAGAAAATTATTTAATCTCGGTGCATCTATAGATACCATTGAGAAATCTTCACATTTGCTAGTTTCAAATTTTGACTATGTTCTATGTGATATTATATACGGCATGAATGGTGAGGACGAGGAAGCTATTATTTCTGACATAGATAAAGCCATAGCGCTGGGTTTAAGCAACATTGATATTTACCCAATAAACAACGTTGTCACATCCTCTAAGCTACATAAAGCCGTCCGCGATTATACAGATAACATCACTTCTGCGACAAGAAAACTTTCAATGAAAGTGCTAATTGATCTACATATGAGGAATAAGGGATTCATGCCACATAACGGCCATGGGTATATAAAAACCAAGAATATCAGCGAACAAGTAGTTACTAGTGATTATAGCTTTATTTATCATGAGCACGTCTATGGATATGGAGATCACGATTTCCTTGGATTCGGTATTAATGCCATATCATCTTTGAGAGGGTATGTTATAACAAATACTACTGGGAGAGAAAAATATATCGAGTCAATGGGCAGGAATGACTATTTATGCAAAATTAGTCAACATGATACATTACTGGACGAAATGAAACCTATTATTTTAAGGTTACCCTATCATGGCTACGCAGATAAAACACAGATCAAAATGGACCTGATGCCTGAAAAACTCAGAAAAAGGCTCAGTGAACTTATTGACTCTGGTTTAGTAGTAGATGATGAGTCTTCACTTCAACTAACGAAATTAGGGTGGTACTGGTATAGTAATATTATGTTCTATCTGATGCCAGAATTTGAACAAACACTACTTAAAAAAATAGTACATGAAGAACTTAAAACTCCTGGCAGATTTTTATCTAAAAAGGAAGTCGTATATATATCTAGATCTAATGTATAGAGTATAATATGCAACAAGTTATTTTTAATAAGAAAATATTACCCCTATCTCTATCCAGCCTGATATCCAAAACAGGCGATTTTGCTCATGACGTTGTATTTGCAATTATCACTATAGAGCTTCTATCTTCCAATTTTATTCACATAGGAGTAGTATATTTCTTTAGATTTATTCCATATCTATTCTTTGGGCCTGTAGGAGGATGGCTAGCCGATGTATTCCCCAAAAAAAACAATATGATATTTAGTGATACGCTACGCTTCACTATCACATTCATTCTATTTATTACTTACATAAGTGATGAGCTTAACATATATATTCTTATTTTCTGCTCTATGCTTATGACAGTCGGGAGAAGTTTATTCCAACCCAGTTTTCGAGCATACCTTCCTGAAATGCTCGAAAAAAAATATTTACCAAAAGGGAATAGTTTATTCCAAATAATAGAGGATTTAGCCTCTATTATTGGCCCATTAGCCTGCTCTCTCATTATCGCTTTAAGTAGCAAAGCATATGTTTTACTGATGGATTGTGTAAGCTATTTACTATCAGTGTTTCTTTTATTCTTCTTAAGAAGAAACGAGCCTAAAATCAGAGAAAAATTCTCTTTAATGACAATTTTTTATGATACTAAAAACAGTATTATCAGCATGCGCAGGAATAATCAAAATTTATTCATGGTAATAATTGGAACTTCTATATGTGTCCTATTTACAGCTGCCCTATTGCGATATATATTACCTGCATCCATTATCAATATCTACAAAAAAGAAGAACTCGTAGGCTATGTTTTTTCAATAGTGGCTCTTGGAACTGTCTTGGGTGGGATTTGTTATACACGACTAATTGCAAACTCAACACCAGTACAATTAATGAAATCTTGGATGATATATGGTCTTCTTTTTCTTGTGATTTCATTAATAATAAAATTCAGTCTTGTTGGTACAATTATATTCGCATTTTTCCTCGGTTTTTCAGGTGCCATTGTTGATATATCTATAATCACTAATATCCAATCTCTATCGGCAGAGAATGAAATTGGTAAAAACTACGGATTATACTCTACTATTGCTAATACATGTGAATCTGTTTCTGGAGTAGCTTCAGGTATATTCTCGTTAGTGAGTGGAGGAATATCCTTCTCTATAATGGCACTTTTTATTGCCATGTCTGCCAAAATAGTCATTTATAAGTTGAGGAGAATTAATCATGAACAAGATAAATGATTTTAAAATTGCTTCCAGTATGAAAGCCAGAAATTGCTTTGAAACTAACAGAGAAATTGTCGATATCCACACAATATGTAATCTTAATGAAATAGCAGCTATCGTACTATCCCATGAGGATGTCTCTGTAAAGATGATGACTCAATTGATAGAAAATGGATTGAATATTCCTATATTTGCAGTGATAAATAGAGATGAAAAAATAAATACTGCTATGCTTTCAGCTTTAACCGGAGTATTTAGTCTTGATGGTAAGGATACATACTCTTACAGCAACCAATTGGAAGCTGCGGCCCAAGGGTATGAAAGCGGTTTGTTACCCCCTTTCTTCAAGACCTTAACTCAGTATCTTTCAAAAAGAAACATCACCTTTGCTTGTCCCGGCCATCAAGGAATAGACTTTTTTTGTAAACATCCTTCAGGTCAAAAGTTTGTTGACTTTTTTGGAGAAAATATTTTCTTAGCAGATGTTCCTCATGCCGACCCTATGCTTGGAGATATTTTAAGCCATGAAGGAGCTCCTGGTGAAGCACAGAAACACGCAGCAAAAGTATTTAATGCTGATAGAACCTACTTTGTGTTAAATGGCACATCAGCCTCTAATAAAGTTGTAGCTAACGCATTACTTACACCTGGAGACATTGTATTATTTGACCGAAACAATCATAAATCTTGCTATCATGGTGCCTTAATACAGGCTGGTGCTATACCAGTTTATTTAGAGACTACCCGTAACTCATTTGGCCTCATCGGAGGAATTCCCGCCCATTGTTTTGAAGAAGATTATTTGCGGCAATTGCTAGGTAAAGTATCACCAGAGAAAGCTAACGCGCCACGTCCCTTCCGCCTGGCAATTATACAGTTAGGTACTTATGATGGAACCATCTACAATGCGCACAATGTGGTAAACAAAATAGGGCACCTGTGCGATTATATTTTATTTGATTCAGCATGGGTAGGTTACGAACAGTTCATTCCAATAATGAAAGATTGTTCCCCCCTTTTATTAGAATTAAATGAAAATTCTCCTGGAATTATAGTTACACAGTCAGTACACAAACAGCAAGCCGGTTTCTCTCAAACCTCACAGATTCACAAAAAAGACAATCATCTTAAGGAACAAAGCCGATACTGTAACCATAAACGATTCAATCATGCTTTTATGCTTCATGCTTCCACTAGTCCGTTTTACCCTCTATTTTCTGCATTGGACGTCAACGCTAAAATACATTCAAAGGGAAGTGGTCAGAAGTTATGGAGTGATTGCATTCGCATCGGAATTGAAGCACGTAAAATACTGTTTTCTTCCTGTAAACTAATAAAGCCCTTTGTACAGCCTTTTATTGAAAATAGACCATGGCAGTCTTACGATACTGAGACAATTGCCACCGATTTACGTTTTTTCAGCTTCGATCCCGATGAAAAATGGCATACCTTTGAAGGTTATGAGAAATCCCAATACTGCATTGATCCTTGCAAATTACTATTAACAACGCCAGGTGTAGATCCTGCAAATGGGAAATATAGTGACTTTGGTATACCTGCTATTTTTCTAGCAAGTTACTTGCGAGAAAACGGCATCATACCGGAAAAATGTGACCTTAACTCAATTATTTTCTTACTTACCCCTGCGATAAGTAACGCAAAAGTTCAACATTTAGTTACACAGATAATTCAATTTGAAAAACACATCGAACAAGATTCCATGCTATCTGAAGTTCTACCCACAATATATTATAATAACTATAAACGATATCGTAATTATACGATACGCCAACTTTGCCAAGAGATGCACAATCTTTACTCTAGTTATGATATTAAAGAATTGCAGCGAAACATGTTTCGCGAGCGTCATTTTCCTCACGTCGTATTAAACCCTCAAGATGCGAATATTCAGTTAATTCGTGGTAATGTAGATCTGATTCCTATAGCGAAATCAAAGGGGAAAATTGCTGCCGAAGGAGCACTTCCATACCCACCAGGTATTTTATGTATTGCGCCTGGAGAGATTTGGGATGGTGCTGTTCTGGACTATTTTTTAGCATTGGAGGAACTCATAAATATATTGCCTAGTTTTGCCCCTGAGATGCAAGGTGTTTATATAAATAATGATAGTAATGGAAGAAAACGCATCTATGGATATGTATTAAGGAACTAGTTTTAATTATATAAGCTCTTTTTGGAAAAAAATATAATTTTTTTATGCTTAAATTAAACAACTAAACCATTAGGATCACTATTTATTGAAATGATTGTATATCCATTTGAATAGGTGCATATGCGTAAATTCATTCATGTCGATATGGATTGTTTTTTTGCTGCTATAGAGATGCGGGATAACCCTTCACTGCGTAGCATACCAATTGCCATAGGGGGAAGTATAGAAAACCGTGGTGTGATCTGTACTGCTAATTATCCTGCACGTCAATTTGGTATTCATAGTGCGATGTCAACAGCTAGGGCACTCAAACTGTGCCCTCAACTAAAAGTCATTCCAGCACGCATGGAAGTCTATGAAGAAGTTTCTCTATATATCAATCAGATATTTTCCCACTACACCAATCTTGTCGAACCCCTTTCTTTAGATGAAGCCTATCTTGATGTCACAGACTGCCATTACTGCCATGGTTCTGCAACTCTGATCGCTCAAGAAATACGCCAATCCATATTCAATGAGTTACAGCTGACAGCTTCAGCAGGAGTCGCTCCTGTTAAGTTTCTCTCAAAAATTGCCTCTGATTTAAATAAACCTAATGGGCAATTTGTAATCACACCTGAGCAAGTTGATCAGTTTGTTTTATCACTACCACTGAGAAAAATCCCTGGAATAGGCCCCAAGACAGAAAAGCGCCTATTGGAAATGGGATTAAAATCCTGCGCTGATGTAAGACAATACAACTTTGCAGCTTTTATTAAAGAATTCGGAAAATTTGGATTAATGATCTGGCAACGCTGTCACGGCCTTGATGATAGTGCTGTTTGCACAGAACCCCCAAGGAAATCAGTCGGTGTGGAAATGACTTTACCAAAAGATATTCATGAATGGGAAGAGTGTAAAACTATAATTGAACATCTGTATCCTGAACTCACGAGAAGACTTGAAAAATGCAATCCTGATCTAAGAATTTCCCGTCAGGGAGTAAAATTTAAATTCGATGATTTCCATTTAACAACTCACGAACATATCTATCTTGTGTTAGATCTAGCGGACTTATTGGCTATAGCTCAGAATACCTGGGAGTCGCGACGCGAGGGAAGAGGAGTTCGATTGGTAGGATTACATGTAGCGTTACAAGATCCACAAGTCGAGCGTCAACTGGTATTTGAGTGGTAACTTCCCACAGATTATAAATATAAATCCAGTTATACCCTTCATCTTTCAAGTTGCTGCTTTGTTGGCTGCTTTCACTTACCCCAGTCACATCGTTATCTATGCTCCTAGGGATTCGTTCACTGGTCGCCGCGCTGCAACTTGAAATCTATTGGGTATATCCAACTAACCTGAACTTCGTTTAAAAAAAGAACTAAAGTCCCCAAGACACAATCATAGTTCTTGACAAAGAAAGCAAAATCGTTCAGCACCTCAATTAATTTAGAAGAGTTTTACTGCTCTGCCGATGATTTTTGCCAACAATTTATTCCCCTTTGGTATCAGCATTTAGTGAACAATAGCTTACGGTTACAAAAAATTATCCAGACAAATTAGTATATTCGTATAACCGGCTATTACCGCCGCAATATAACCATTGCGGCGGTAATGCACTAAAGCCAATTCTTCCGCTTAAAGTAAAGATACGGCGCAAGACCCGCCGCGATCATCAGCCCGATCGCGCCCGGATAACCGAATGGCCAATGCAGCTCCGGCATAAACTCAAAGTTCATACCATAACTCGAAGCCACCAGCGTTGGGGGCAGGAATACCACAGATACCACCGAGAAGATTTTGATGATCCGGCTCTGTTCGATATTGATAAAGCCCATTGCTGCCTGCATCAGGAAGTTAACTTTCTGAAACAAGGATTCGTTGTGTGGCAACAGGGATTCGATATCCCGCAGAATTTCACGGGCCTGCTCAAGCTGATCACCCGGCAGACGGGCACGCCGCACCAGAAAGTTGAGCGCACGCTGAGTATCCATAAGACACAAACGTACTTTCCAGCCGATATCTTCCTGTTCAGCAAGGCTGGACAGGGCTATATCAAACTCATCCCCCTGCTTCCCTTCCATAATGACCCGGCTCAGGGATTCCAGAACGCTGTAAATATTTTCGATAACATCAGCCAACTGTTCGATTTTGGTTTCAAACAGATCCATCAGTACTTCATAGGCATTACCATCAACCAATGTCTGATTACGGGCACGCATACGGTACAATCGGAATGCAGGGAGTTCACGCTCTCGCAATGTATAGAGACGACCATCACGAATAGTAAATGCAACGGTTGCGTTGCCAGCATGGTCTTCCGCATCTTCAAAGTAGAAGAACGAGTGGACATGTATCCCGTCTTCATCTTCAAAAAAACGCGCTGACGCCTCAATGTCATCCAGTTCCGGCCGGGTTGCCAGAATTTGGCCTAATTCATTTTGAACTTGAAGCCGATCTTGCTCTTCCGGTTCGACCAAATCTACCCACAAGGAATCAGATAACTTTTCTCCCTCTTCAAACTCAAGACGGAGCAGGCGATTATTCTCTAACTTAAATGCGCTCAGCATGTATCATAAGTCTCCTTTACTCCCTACGTGATCGTAAGGCGCGAATGTTACGCTTAGAGGAAAAAGCCTGTCAACATTCAACCTGGATATTATTTTCAGACCGTTTCAAGTCTGGCATAAGCAGCAACCAGCCACTTAATCCCTTCCCCATGAAACGCGATTTGCAACCGGCTATGTTCACCACTCCCCTCCATATTGACAATGGTTCCTTCACCAAATTTAGGATGACGAACACGTTGTCCAAGGGCATAACCGCTATCATTGGCACTGATTGGCGTACCTAACCGACTATGGTTGACTGGACGAGAGACTGTCGCACGTAACCGAACTTCTTCAATACATTCTGGCGGCAGTTCCCTAATAAAGCGAGATGGACGATGATAAACTTCTTTACCATATAAACGGCGACTTTCTGCATAAGTGATTGTCAGCTTTTCCATTGCACGCGTCAGGCCCACGTAAGCCAGTCGACGTTCCTCTTCCAGACGCCCGCCCTCTTCAATCGACATCTGGCTTGGGAACATGCCTTCTTCCATTCCAACAATAAATACCTGTGGGAATTCCAACCCTTTGGCTGAATGCAATGTCATCAGTTGCACAGAATCCTGATAGGCATCGGCCTGACCTTCTCCAGATTCCAGCGCAGCATGGGAAAGAAATGCCTGTAATGGCATTAGATCTTCGTCCTCATCCTGATAACTGAACTGGCGGGTCGCCGTGACAAGTTCTTCAAGGTTCTCAATACGCGCCTGTGCTTTTTCACCTTTTTCCTGCTGGTACATCGCACGCAGGCCAGAATCGCGAATAACTCTGTCAGTCTGCACATGTAACGGCATCTCTTCAGTTTCCGTCGATAATGCCTCTATCAGTTCAATAAAACGCTGCAAGGAAGACGCTGCCCGCCCAGCCAGTACTTTCTCCTGAAGCAATATTTGACAGCACTCCCACAACGTTTCCTGCCGTTCACGGGCAGCCTGGCGCACTATATCCAACGTTCTGTCACCAATGCCACGGGTAGGCGTATTCACCACCCGTTCAAACGCCGCATCATCATTGCGGTTAGCAATCAGGCGCAGGTAAGCTAATGCATCTTTAATTTCCTGGCGTTCAAAGAACCGCTGACCACCATAAATACGATACGGCATTGATGCCTGTAACAACGCTTCTTCCAGTACTCGGGACTGGGCATTACTGCGGTAAAGTATGGCGCAACTTTTCAGTGCACCGCCATTTTCAAGCCAGCTTTTAATTCGGCTGACCACATAACGGGCTTCATCAAGCTCATTAAATGCACAATACAGGGAAATCGGTTCACCTTCTACACCGTCAGTCCACAAATTCTTGCCCAGACGATCACTGTTATTGGCAATCAGTGTATTGGCAACTTTCAGAATATTGCTGGTGGAACGGTAATTCTGCTCCAAACGGATAGTTTCTGCGCCGGAGAAGTCTTTCAGGAAACGCTGAATATTCTCAACCTGCGCCCCACGCCAGCCATAAATAGATTGATCATCATCCCCGACAATCATCACTTTACCCGTTTCCCCCGCCAACAAGTGGATCCAGGCATATTGAATACTGTTGGTGTCCTGAAACTCGTCTACCAGAATATTTGTAAAGCGGCCACGGTAGTGTTGCAGGATCTGCGGTTTATTCAGCCACAGTTCATGAGCTCGCAGCAAAAGCTCGGCAAAATCTACCAATCCAGCGCGATCACACGCTTCCTGGTAAGCCTGATAAATTTTCTGCCACGTCGCCTCAACAGGATTGCCATAACTTTCAATATGCTGTGGCCGTAACCCTTCATCTTTTTTACCGTTGATGTACCACATACCCTGACGAGCCGGCCATTGTTTATCATCCAGATTCATCGCCTTGATAATGCGTTTGAGCAGACGATGCTGATCTTCGCTGTCAAGAATCTGAAAATCCTGCGGCAAATTGGCATCCAAGTGATGCGCCCGTAACAAACGATGAGCCAATCCGTGGAATGTACCAATCCACATTCCTCCCTGGCTGGTACCGATCAAGTTTTCAATCCGGTGGCGCATTTCCGCAGCCGCCTTATTGGTAAAGGTCACAGCCATAATGGAAAATGGCGAAGCATTCTCCACGGACAACAACCAGGCAATTCGGTGTACCAGAACCCGGGTTTTACCACTCCCCGCTCCGGCCAGTACCAACATGTTGGTCCGCGGAGCAGCTACGGCTTCACGTTGTTTGTCATTCAGACTTTCGAGCAGATAGGAGATGTCCATAGTTACCATCAGTTGATTAAACAGCGACCAAAGCACGCTGTGTTTTTATACAGAATAATTTCTTGATTATATCAATGCTGTCAAAGAAGCCAAATCGTAAATCTCAATGTGCGGCAGCAGGCGGCTCTCAATCGTCTGCAATAGTTTTTTATTTTCTGTATTAATCCAGCAAGCCTGCATACCACTACGAAGCGCCCCTTCCACATCAGTATTCAGGTCATCACCAATATGCAAAATTTTCCCAAGTGGTAAACCCAGGCGTTCTGCTGCCAGACGGTACATATCGCTATGAGGTTTTGCGCGCCCATCAGGGCCTGCTTTCAGCACAAATTTAAAATAAGGCGCAAGACCACAGGCCGCAGGTTCTGCATTACCGTTAGTAATGGCAACCAATGGCATCTGTTCAGCAAGTGCAGCAAGGGTTCTATGTGTTGATTCCGGCACATCAATCCGGCTGCGCCAGTGGGAGAAATGGGCCATGATATCATCCGCGCCCCGGCAGGCATCTTCACGGCTAAAACCGTAATGGCAAAACATCAGCTTTGCAGACTGCCAACGCCATAAGGTCATGTCATGGCAGATTTCAGGATCTTGCTCAAATATCACTTCACGGAAAGCATACAGATCCTGCCGCTCAAGGTGACTGAACTTAGGATCATATTGCCGTATAAAATTCAGCACCTCTTGTTCCGTCTTATCTAGCACTGGACGATTGTCATAAAGGGTATCATCCAGATCAAATGTCATTGCTGAGACTGGCGCAAGAGGCCGGTAAAAACGCATTATGATTTCCCCCGTTTGGCTCTGGGATGGGCCACATCATACACTTTTGTCAAATGCTGGAAATCCAGATGGGTATAAATTTGTGTGCTGGATAAGCTGGCGTGACCAAGCAGTTCCTGAACTGCGCGTAAATCACCACTGGACTCCAGAATGTGTGTGGCAAAAGAGTGACGTAATTTATGAGGATGAATATGGCTGCTCATCCCTTGACGAATTCCCCACTGCGCAAACCGCTTCTGTACATTACGGGTTGATATCCGCCGTCCGCTGTTTGAAATAAAAACCGCGTTATCCTCCGGTTCAAACAGTTCCCGCATCTCCAGCCAGCGATTAAGCCATTCAACAGCAGTCTGTCCCAAAGGGACCTTCCGCTCTTTACTGCCTTTACCTGAAACCCATACTTCTCCACTCTCAAGATCCAGATGCGGACAATCAAGCCCCACCAGCTCTGACAAACGCAACCCAGCACCATACATCACTTCCAGCATCGTCCGGTCACGCACTGATAGTGGATCATTGAAATTGATGTTCAGCAGTTGATTCACTTCATCCACATCAATATTTTTCGGTAAATGTCGCTTGGTTCCCGGCGTACTGACGGTCTTTGCCGGATTAACGGAAATCTCGCCCTGAGTCACCTGCCAATCAAAAAAACTGCGCAGAGAAGATAAGCGCAAAGCCAGGTTAGCCGACTGTAAGCCAGCACGACGACTACGTGTTACCAACATTCTGATTTTCGCAGGATCAAAATCTTTCCATTGCCTGACACCTATTTCTAAAGCCATCCCAGCCAATGCAGAAAGCTGGCGCCGGTAATTAGTGATAGTCACCGGACTTAGCTGACGCTCTACCCTGAGATGCCGCAAAAATGCCTCAACCGGCTCCAGTAACAGATCAATTCCCTGCATCATATCCGTTTAATCCAACGAGATAGTATATCCGGCAGTAATTTAGCCAGATGATCAAGCATGTCAGTTCCCATGCCGTCTTGATAATGCTGATAATTTCGACTGTTAAATATCACCATACCCAGTTCTCCCCGAGTTCCCAGCAGAGATACCGCAACCGAACCGACATGACGAACCCGTGGTAACAACAATAAAATTTCCGGCCCGTTCAACATGCCAAGATAGTGGTTACTATTACCAAAACGATGAATACGGATTGGTTCAAAAGAGTTACGGGAAAGCGCTAAATCAGGCGCATTAAGCGGTGCGCCAATATGCCATTTATCACTGAAAAGACGAATACTGGCGCTATTTAACCCCAGATTCTTAGCCCATGAATTCAACCGACTAAGCATATCTTGCAAACTCTCTGCCGCCGCTAAATCAACAAGCAGTTTAAGCAACTGCTCGAACAGTTGCTCATTCACTCTAGCCTGCTCCATTAGCAGGGTTATATTTTCTTCCAGATAAGCAATACGGGTTCTCTGGCGACGCATATACCATTCAACCAGAGAAACCGTCTCCCTTATCGGGTGAGGAACCCGTATCTGTTCAACGACACATGCATTGCGGATAAAAAAATTGGGGTTTTCCAACAAATAATCCACAACAGTTTGATCATCGAGTGTACTACCGATGTTTAACTGCTCTTTTTTTTTCTCCATCTTCCGATGCCCCGCAGTTCAAAACAAAATCGATTACAGATGAATTGTGCCATCATAAACATGCGTCGCCGGCCCAGTCATATAGAGCGGTTTTCCCGGCCCTTCCCAACAGATAAACAGTGTACCTCCCGGCAAGTCTACCTGAACATGGCTATCGAGCAGTTGCTGCTGAATGCCGACGGCTACCGCTGCGCAAGCACCACTACCACAAGCTTGAGTTTCCCCAACACCACGTTCATAAACCCGTAAGCGAATATGACCACGGTTTAAAATTTGCATGAAACCAATATTAGCCCGCTCAGGAAATCTTTCATGGCTTTCCAGAGCTGACCCCAGAATTCCCACTTCGGCAGTTTCCACATCTGCTACCTGAATGACACAATGAGGATTCCCCATAGAAACCACACCACAAAGAACCGTTCTTTCTACTACTCTTAAAATATAGGTTTTTTCTGCCTTTAATGCGCGAAATGGCACATGATGTGGCTCAAATTCAGGTTCCCCCATATTAACGCAAACCTGATCATCATTGGTGATACTCAATACCATACGTCCCGATTGCGTACTGACTTTAATATCACGCTTATTAATCAACCCCTTAAGGCGGACAAAACGGGCAAAACAACGCGCTCCATTGCCACATTGTGCCACTTCACTGCCGTCAGCATTAAAAATGCGATAGTGAAAATCCAGATCCGGATCATAAGGTGCTTCAACAACTAATAACTGATCAAAACCCACACCAGTATGCCTGTCGGCCAAACGGCAGATCAGTTCTGGTGAAAAATAAACATTTTGGGTCACAGCATCAACGACCATAAAGTCATTACCAAGACCATGCATTTTGGAGAACTGCATATAATGCTCCACCGTAAGCCGCAGTACTAAATACCAGCTTATCTCACTTATTTCTGAGTGGCGCTATCCACTTTCTGCCCTTGCTGCACAGTCTTCACGGGAGTCTGAACTGCGGTCGTCGTCTTCTCTGCCGATGGATGTTCTGGAGGAAAATAGAGCGGGCCTTTTAGTCCACAGCCGGAAAGTACAAATAAAGTTATGATAGCCAGAAACCCGCGTAATTTTTTCTTCATTGCATTAATGCCTGTAATTCATACGTCAATATTCTCTATAATCGCAGTTAGGCCCCGAAAAGCAAATAGGAATTGAAGATGAACGACAGTGAATTTCATCAGTTAGCTGACCAACTGATGCTTTATATCGAAGAGCAACTGGATAATTATGATGGCAATGCTGATATCGACTGTGAAACCAATGGCGGTGTCATGACCCTGAGCTTTGATAATGACAGCAAAATTATTATCAATCGTCAGGAACCTTTCCATCAAATCTGGCTGGCAACCAAAAACGGTGGTTATCATTTTGGCTATAAAGATGGTCAGTGGATTTGTGACCGTAGCGGTGGCAATTTCCTGACCATGTTAGCACAATCCATCACAGAACAGAGTGGTGAACTGTTCAATTTCTAATGATTGATTTACCCCGTGCAGCGGGGTAAATCAGTAATGCGACACAGAACGATAAAGTTCTGTTTGTTCTTCTTCGTCTGTTTCCCCAGCATTAGTCACACACAAATGTGAAAAAGAGGATCCATTGAATGGAATCACCTGAACCTGGTCTTTCATTTGCACAATCTGATAAAACTGTGGCAGGTTAAAGTTGATAAAACTTGATCCGTAAGTAAATCGATCATGCGATGAAGAATAAAACCGACTGACGTCACGTACCAATTCTTCCTTACTTCCCTCACAATGAGAATAGATTTCTACCCGGTTGGTTTCATCCAGGATATAAATATTAAAGCTTTTATTATCTTGAGTATTTTCGAAGAAAAACTGAATAATGCCCTCGCTGGCAAAACCATCAACCACAGCAGGCAAATGTGTCTCTTTGGTATTAATTTTTACCGGCAACCCATGCAGTTTGTTATTAGAAATTGCCCCATAGAATTCCACGGCATTCTCCAATTTCTGTACAGAGACGTTAAGACGTTCAAAGAACAGCCCCCAAGTCTGGCCCGCAATGCGCAGTGCTTTAAAACGGCCCGGATCCTGACGATTGCTGGATAAGCGCAACTCAATACATTCAGATACCAGTTGCTGGATTCGGGTTCGGATAAGCCCACGTAAATGTTCACTGTAACAGAATACTTCAACAGCCGCTGGCGGTGCCGCATCTTGATGCATTTTGCCCAGTATAGTTTTCAATGCTTCCAGAACAGATTGCTCGCCACTAAAATGTAACGTTCTCACTTCATTCCATGAATTGCGGTAAAGCAAGTCGATGCTTCCCACCAAGCACTGTTGCGATTCTCCAAAGCTGAATACATCAAGCTTGCGGAAATCAAAATGCACAACCTGATTAGAGAACGCAGCAGTCGGATCTTTCTCCAGATTAACAATAATCGCCAAGTGGCGGATTTCACACGGACTATAGAGCGCTTTTGGCGTCGGTGCTGGTAAACGGATAGGAAAATGAGCAGAAATATCGTTAATCAATTCATGCAACTTCAGTTCATCACACTGGGCTTCGCCATTATGAATATGAATACAGGATTTTTCTGTCAATAAGCCGTTAAAATAGGTCCACGATACCAGTTTATTGAGGTAACGATTATATTCCAGAGGTTGATGACCAATAATTGATTCAATTATTGGTGCCTGATTGTAGAGATACCAGCCGCTGCGATTTGCACGTCCTTGAGGCACATAAATAAATGCTAAATGTTTCTCTGACAGGTCCGGTGAGATCTGTGGATTAACCAGCGTCACCTTACCCGGCAACGCTTCAAATGCAGCATAGAGTTTACGGGTCAGCACGCCAATATCCTGTGGACTGGCACTGACACTCAGATTATTACGGCGGGCAAAACGGATCAGGTTACGGTAACTCTGCATCATAGTATCAAGCAGTTCATTATGGGCATCACGAACCTGTTCAATTTTCCATGAGTTGCGGTTATCCAGAATGCCCAACCGCTCTGTATCCCACTTCCACTCATATACCAACTGAGTCAAAACCTGACGTCGCCAACCAGTACAACCTTCATCATCCTGGTTTAGAGAGAGCTTTTCACAAATTTTTAAATAGAAGCATCGACGTATTAAATCTAAGCGAGTCGTATCATTAATTTCTATTAGATAACGGGTAACACGCTCAAGCATCATGCTGTATGCATCAAGGCCAAATGAAACTATTTCACCCGCATGCAGACGCTGTTTCATCTCCATTGCCAGTAACTTACCATTGGGATATTCCCAGGAATAGGCCTCCAGCAACAAGCTTTTCAATACGGCTTTATAAGGCGAGTCGATACTTTTGTAAAGTTGCCATAAGCTGGCGCCAAAGTATTCTTCAGCAGATAGTTCACCTAATCCACCGAGATCAAGCCACTCATTTGGCGTCAAAACACCTTGCGCATAAAGAGACAAAACATATTCGTCATAATGACGCTCTTCTTCTACAGGCACCATTTCCCATAACAAACGCTTACCTGCCATACGCACAGCAGTACGGTAAAATTCATCAAGTAACAGAATATGCTGAGTAGAACCGCAATCCTCACCACCAAGACTACCACTGGCATTATGGCGGAAGCGGTTTTCATCAATAAGAAAAAAATTAACTTCAATGCCAAGCGCTGACGCCCATTGTTCAATAAGCGTACACTTACGTTGCAGCAGGAGGCGCTCATCATTATCAAGCCATGACTGATGACATACCCAAATATCCAAATCAGAACAACTGCTTTGCCCGATTGACGAAGTACTCCCCATTGAGTAAATACCGGTAATAGGAAGCTGACCATTGGCAGGCTGTTCTATGGCGTGTTCTAATTTACTTTCTAAATCATCAAGATAAGATTTTTGTGATTCATCATGCACGAAAAAACATACGCCGTAGGGAACATTACCATTAATGTAACCTGGCATCATCGGATGATGATAATGCAATAATACTGGCAGTAAACTGTATACCTGTCTAAATTCCGCACTCATGGCGGTGGAGGCGCGTTCTAACCTGAGTTGGTTTATCGCATCCAGTCTCTGCTTCAGTGTTTCGATATAAAGGTACAAGACGTCTCGCCCAATTGAGTTCCAGTGCCCAGATAAATCCCCCGCTTCCGGCAGTTATAACTTAATGGAATTATTTAGAATGATTTTTACCAATTTATTACCGGAAACGTGATCAATTTAACATCTTGTAGATAAACCGTAAAGTCAGTAAAGCAATTGAATTGCGATGTGACACCCGTTGAAAAATCAAATAACATATTGTTATATATATGAATAATCAAAAAAACCATACTTTTTATACTTTCTTTTATGAAGGAAATTCTCTCTGCCCATTTTTCAAGTGATGTATCTAATGTTTTTTATCCGTAGCCTCATAAAAATTACCCATTAGCTATATTTTAATTAGTCATTCTTTTCATTCAAGATTCTCTTAATTACAGAAATAATTTACTGGAAAAGTTAACTCATATTTAAATTAATCTACTTATATTGATATAAAATAATTTAAAAATTAAAATTTATTTTATACTTTAACTTAATCTGCATATTTTCTTCTCAGCCCTTAACTGGAAAAAAAGCTGCTGAAGTGTTAAAACGAGTGCTAGTTTTTCATTTATATGACGGCTGAAAAGCCTGAGAAATACAAACATCTATGTCAACAAAAAACATCCGTATCGCAACCCGTCAAAGCCCTCTGGCTATGTGGCAGGCACTTTATGTTCAACAAAAATTACAGCAACATCATCCAGACTTGGAAGTTCAACTGGTTCCGATGGTAACCCAAGGCGATATCATTCTGGACACCCCTCTGGCAAAAGTGGGCGGCAAGGGGCTATTTGTCAAAGAATTAGAGCTGGCTCTGCTTGAAGACCGGGCCGATATCGCGGTTCATTCAATGAAAGATGTACCGATCTCTTTTCCTGAAGGACTTGGCTTAGTCACTATTTGTGAACGTGATGATCCGCGCGATGCTTTTGTTTCTACCAAATATAACTCTCTTGATGAACTACCAATAGGCAGCATTGTTGGCACATCTAGTTTACGCCGTCAGTGTCAACTCCGTGAATTACGTCCCGACCTGATTATCCGTGACCTTCGGGGTAATGTCGGCACCCGCTTGAATAAGCTGGATAATGGTCATTACGATGCCATCATTCTCGCTGTTGCAGGATTGAAAAGGTTAAAACTGCATGAACGTATCCGTATGCCGTTGTCTGTAGAACAATCATTGCCTGCCGTTGGTCAAGGAGCTGTGGGGATTGAATGCCGCCTTGATGACCAGCAAACACAAGCTCTGCTAGCACCATTAAATCATTATGATACAGAAATCTGTGTTCTTGCCGAACGGGCTATGAATACCCGCCTGGAAGGAGGCTGCCAAGTACCAATAGGCAGCTATGCCATCTGGCAGGATGGGAAAATCTGGCTGCGGGCATTGGTTGGGGCACCGGATGGCAGCGTTGTTATTCGTGGTGAGAGAACAGCCTTACCAAAAGATGCCAGCCAGGCAGGGATTGAACTAGCAGAAGAGTTGCTGGAACGGGGAGCGAGGGCAATTCTGACCGACGTTTATCAAGGAAATCCCCCCACATGAGCATTCTGGTGACACGGCCTTCTCCTGCCGGAGAGGAATTAGTCAGAAAGTTACAGGCAGCGGGAAAAACTGCTTTCAGCGCACCTTTAATCAATATTCACCCAAGCTCAGAACTACCACAGTTAGCTGAGAAGGTCAATCAACTGAATGCCGGTGATATGGTATTTCTGTTGTCAAAAAATGCAGTTCATTATGCAAATTCACAGTTAAATAAAATTAATCTGTCATGGCCTGACAAGCTGATTTATTATGCTATTGGCAGATCAACCGCACTGGCCTTTCATCAACTGACTGATATAAATATCATCTGGTCATCAGAGGGTGAAACCAGCGAAATCCTGCTGGAACTACCATCATTACATCAGGTTGAAAATAAACAGGCTTTGCTGCTCAGAGGAAATGGCGGACGTGAGGTTATTGCCCGCACGTTGACAGAAAGAGGGGCCTCAGTGAGTTATTGTGAATGCTATCTTCGCCAACCCGTAGACTATCCGGCAACAGAATTCAGTGCCCATTGGCAAAAATATGGAGTACAGACTTTAATTGTAACCAGTGGCGAAATACTGCAACTGTTATATAACTTAATACCCGAAAGTGATCGGAATGGGTGGTTATTAAATTGCCGCCTTGTTGTGGTAAGCGAACGTCTTGCACACATCGCCCAGAGCTTGGGCTGGCAAGATGTTAAAGTTGCAAAAAGTGCAGACAACGATGCCTTAATTCAGGCACTAGAATAAACTGACATGGGATGCCCACTATGACGGAACAAAAACAGTCCGCCGAGACGGTTGAAAAAACAATAAATACGGTTGAAAACTCGCAACAGCCCGAAACAGCGCCTCAAAAACAAGAACGTTCTGGCACACTGAGAAGTATCATTACTATTGCAATTATTCTGGCAATCGGTGGCGGTCTTTATTACTACGGACAACAACAAAGCCATTTACTCCGCGTGGAAAACCATGAACTACGCCAACAATTGGAATCATTAAAACAACAGCAATCACAAGATAAACAACGTATTGAAATTCTATTCAAAGAACAATCGCAAGCTTTAAACCATTTTGCCGCACAAGCAGCACGAAATGATCAACTGGATAATCGCCTACAAGAGTTACAAGCCAGAATCTCTTCGTTATCCAGTTCTGACGTAAAAAGCTGGCTACTGGCACAAGCTGACTTTTTGGTCAAAATGGCTGGACGGAAATTATGGAATGATCAAGATGTCGTCACCGCCGCAGCCCTCCTGAAAAATGCAGATGCCAGTCTCGCTGAGATGAATGATCCAAGCCTGATTGAAATCCGTCGAGCAATTACACAGGACATCAGCGCATTATCGGCCATCAATCAGGTTGATTTTGATGGTGCCATCCTGCGGGTTAACCAACTCTCTAACCAAGTAGATAACCTGCGCCTGGCTGACAACACAATTGATGGTTTACCTATGGATGAAGATAATGGTGAATTAACCGGCTCATTATCTGAATGGCGTCAGAATCTGAATAAAAGCTGGAACAGTTTTATGGATAATTTTATTACTATCCGTCGCCGCGATACCACAGCAGAACCATTACTGGCGCCAAATCAGGATATCTATCTACGGGAGAATATCCGTGCCCGTCTGTTGATTGCCGCTCAAGCAATACCGCGTCATCAGGGTGAAGTTTTTAAACAATCACTGGAAACGGTTTCAACTTGGGTCAGAGCTTACTTTGATATCAACGATCCAAATACCAAAGCATTCCTGGAAGAAATTGATTCACTCAGTCAGCAACCTGTTTCCATGACGGTACCAGATAAGCTTTCAAGTCAACCTTTACTGGAAAAACTAATGCAAACCCGGGTTCGTAACTTGCTGTCCCAGTCCTCTGAAACCCATCAGGAGGGCTAAGTTATGCTGAAAGTTTTATTACTGTTTGTTGTACTGATTGTTGGTATTGTGCTCGGCCCAATAGTTGCGGGTCATCAGGGATATGTTCTGATTCAGACTGACAACTACAATATTGAAACCAGTGTTACTGGCCTGTTCATTATATTTGTTCTGTTACAAATGGTGCTCTGCTTCCTTGGTTGGTGCTACCGCAGAGTTATGCGTACAAGTTCCCGTACCCGTGGTTGGTTCCTCGGACGTAAACGCAACCGCGCTCATGCTCAAACAAAGGAAGCGCTAATCAAACTGGCCGAAGGTGATTTTAAACAAGTTGAGGAATTACTGACCCGTAATGCTGATCATGCAGAACAACCTGTAGTCAACTACTTGCTGGCAGCCGAAGCAGCCCAACAACGTGGAGATGAATTCCGTACCAATCAGTATCTGGAGCGTGCAGCAGAAGTCGCAGATAATAATCAGTTACCTGTGGATATTACCCGTGTACGTATTCAACTGGCACAAGGTGAAATTCATGCAGCTCGCCACGGTATAGACAAACTTCTGAATCAAGCTTCACGCCATCCAGAAGTTTTACGCCTGGCTGAACAGGCTTATACAAGATCGGGAGCTTACCAGTCACTGATTGATATACTGCCAACAATGGAGAAAATCCATCTGCATGATGAATCACAAATTCACAAGCTGCGTCAACAAGCCTATATCGGTCTGATGAATCAGCATATGGCAGAACAAGGCAGCGAAGGTTTAAAATGCTGGTGGCATGATCAAAACCGTAAAATTCGCCATGATGTGGTTTTGCAGGTTGCAATATCTGAGCATTTGATTGAATGCGATGATCATGAAACTGCACAAAAAATCATCATGGAAAGTTTAAAACGTCAATACGATGAACGTTTATTGTTGTTGATTCCACGGTTAAAAAGTGAAGATCCAAAGCCAGTACAAAAAGCGCTGGACCATCAGTTAAAGCAACATGGCGCAACCCCTCTGCTAAACAGTACTCTTGGACAGGTTGCTTTGCGTCATGGAGAATGGGAAAAAGCAACAAAAGATTTTAAAGCCGCATTAGATCAGCGGCCAGATGCCCACGATTATGCCTGGTTAGCAGATGCATTGGATAAGTTACGCAAACCGGAAGAAGCGGCACAGGTTCGCCGTGAGGGATTAGTGCTAACTTTGAAGCGCGAGAGTGATGTAGCGAATAGTGTCAGCTAACATTTAACACCAGAGTTTTATGATCTATCGATCAACATTCCTTTAACACGTTATTCATGCCATTGATTAAAAATGCCCCCATACGAGGGCATTTTTCTAGCCATATTTTCTGGCAAAATCTTCATCAGAAGTGCAAAGATAAATAATAAATTCAATAAATGAGATAAACGAAGGGATAAATGTCCAACAAAATAACAGATATAAAATCCCCATACCTGTTTTACCCAGATAAAATTTATGAGCACCAAAACCGCCAAGAAAAAATGCCAGTAACGCAGCAACAATTCTGCTTTTACTGCCAGAAGAATATGCCTTTATCACCGCACCACAATGCGGGCATGATTGCGCAGATTCATGCAACATTTGACCACAACCAAGGCATCCGATCATTTTTGACATCTATAACTTCCTTTAAATAGGTTAGGACGAAGTACTATAACTAAGTCAGTTTTATAGCAGAAACCAATAGTCATATTTCCCGTTTTGCTTATATTAAATATTAATAGCTAAACAGTATATAAATCTATCAGAGATTCCCTAACGATAGGCAAAAAAAACACCTACCCTAGAAATAAAGATAGGTGTACAAATACAATCAGGTCTACAGACGGATAGTGCCTCACTCAACGTTAAGTCCGATCGGCGATGAAAAGATGGCTATATCTTACTCATCTGTGACATGGACAATAGGCACCGATAATCGGCTCTGCATCATCCCTGGGTTTATGAAGCATATGCTGTCATAAGAAATAGGATGAGCATCTACGTTTGTAGCAATGCATTTAACATGCCAACTTTTATCCAGATGATAAGTCGCTTAGCCTCATCGGTTATTTCTCTATTTATTACAATTTATTACAACGAGAAAGCAAATCATCACAAAATCTACGTCATTGACTGTCTCTTATTTGAGACAACGTATAATATATTTATTATTTTTTGTTTTAATTCAATATGTTATAAGTCTCTTATTTGAGACAGCTAATATATCAATCGTCGTCAAAATACAACAAGATAAAAAATTATTATATAAAACAAATAGTTAATATCGTGAAAACAATTCACTGAACTTAAATCAATAAAACACACACTGAGAGTAATGGACGGAAGGGGAAACAAAAAATAGGAGAAGAAGCAAAAAACCCTGCAATGCAGGGTTCTTCAGAATTTGGTCGGCGAGAGAGGATTCGAACCTCCGACCCACTGGTCCCAAACCAGTTGCGCTACCAAGCTGCGCTACTCGCCGAAATTTTTTCTTTTTTATGGTGCGAAGGGGGGGACTTGAACCCCCACGTCCGTAAGGACACTAACACCTGAAGCTAGCGCGTCTACCAATTCCGCCACCCTCGCGCGTCATAAAAAAGATGGGGTGGCTAATGGGACTCGAACCCACGACAACTGGAATCACAATCCAGGGCTCTACCAACTGAGCTATAGCCACCATAACAGCTATTTTACTACTAGATACAACTTACAAACAGCGGAAATATCACCGCAGCTCTTGCACGCAAATTAATGGCGCGCCCGACAGGATTCGAACCTGAGACCTCTGCCTCCGGAGGGCAGCGCTCTATCCAGCTGAGCTACGGGCGCTTAACGCCGTTGCGGATGGGGATAGTACGGATTTAATGATATACTGTCCAGTGCTTTTTTTAAGAAATGATGCGTTTGATTACACCTTGCTCACTTCGTTGATAAAGCCAGCCCTTATTTCCCCTACCCACTACCGCGGTGATAACAAATCAGTCTCAGGGTTTTAGTTTTTGACTGCTAAAAAACCTCACTAACCAATAAATCAGCGATACTATCAGCAGAAAACCACCACCTACCAGCAATGAGAAACGAGTATCCGGGTTAATTGCCATGCCTATCAACACGCAGCATAAAAATGCCAGTGTCAGATAATTCACATAGGGGAACAAGATAGATTTAAAACTATGTTGCTTCAGAGCCTCTTGGTGGTACTGACGAAAACGCAACTGGCTCACCAGAATAACAAACCACGGAACCATTCCCGGCAGTACACTGGCACTGTAAACATAAACAAAAACTGCCTGTGGATTTGGGATCAGGTAATTCAAACTGGAACCTATCAGCAAGCACAGAATTGTAATGGCAATCCCGATTACCGGCACACCATTCTTTGACAACTTTGTCAGCGATGAAGGTAACTGACGGTTTTGCGCCAATGCATAGAGCATCCGCCCACCGCTGTACATACCACTGTTACAACCAGAAAGCGCAGCGGTCAATACAACAAAGTTAATCACAGCTGCCGCTGAAGTGATACCCACTTTGGTAAAGGTCATCACAAACGGGCTGCCCTGTGAACCAACTTCTATCCACGGAAACAAGGTAACGACAATAAAGATCGCACCCACGTAGAAAATCAGGATACGCCAGAGAATATTGTTAATCGCTTTTTTCAACGTAACCTGTGGATTTTTGGCTTCACCCGCAGTGATGCCTACCAGTTCCACCCCCTGATAAGATGCAACAACAATACAAAGCGCAAACAGAAACCCTTGCCAACCACCAGCAAAGAAACCGCCATGAGCAGTCAGATTATCCAATCCAATAGGTTGCCATTGATTACCAATACCAAAAAATATCAATCCCAGGCCAATCAGGATCATGACGATAATTGTGGTTACTTTAATCATGGCAAACCAAAATTCCAATTCACCATAAAGACGTACTGCCGCGAGGTTCGCTAAAGCGACTAATGCCACCGCAATCAATGCTGATACCCATTGAGGAAGCTCAGGAAACCAGAACTCAGCATAAACACCGATAGCTGTTATTTCTGATATCCCGACTGCCACCCACATAAACCAATAACCCCAAGCGGTCAGGCATCCCCAATATGGGCTGAGATATTTATGACCAAAAGAAGCGAAAGAACCCGTGACAGGCTCAAGAAACAGCATTTCACCCATGGATCGCATAATGAAGAAAACAAAAATTCCGGCAATAATGTAAGCCAGCAAAACAGAAGGGCCAGCCCATTTCAACGTGCTGGCTGATCCCATAAACAGACCGACACCAATAGTTCCGCCTAATGCGATTAGCTCGATATGACGGGCTTCTAAACCTCGTTGCAGGCCCTGTTGTTGATCTGCCATAAATTCCCTGTCCATTGTTATGTGTTTTAATGTGCAATAATCAAAATATACAAGACTGGTTTTGACCAGCCATAAAAATGGCAGGGATCAAAACACGTTTTTCCGCTCAGTGGAATAAAAAATTACCTAATAATTAGTACAGATGATAAAAGCCCGGCAGGATCAAACGGTTATATAGATGTTGTGAAACGAATTTTTTGATAGCCTGCCGCAAATTGTTATACGACAGGCAGGCAACTATCTACAGACGATTGCGGTAGTAATATCCCAGAAACTTCAGTAGCTTAAACTGACGACGGATACGGCTTGGTTGTGATAACAAACGATAAAACCACTCAAGCCCGAGGTTCTGCCATACTTTTGGCGCACGTTTTACGTGGCCGGTGAATACGTCATAAGTACCACCAACTCCCATATAGAGAGCATCGCAATGAATTTTACGGCAGTCACGCATGAAAATTTCTTGCTTAGGCGACCCCATTGCAACTGTCACAATTGCTGCCCCACTGGCATGAATCCGCTCAAAAACAACATTACGCTCTTCTGGCGTGAAATAACCATTCCGACTGCCAATGATATTGACGTTCCACTGAGTCCGCAGTTTGTTTTCTGTCTGTTCTAATATCTCTGGTTTACCTCCAACCAGAAAAACGGGGGTGCCTTCTTTGCCAGCACGCTCCATGATGGCTTCCCACAGATCAGCACCGGCTACGCGGGAAACTTCAGCATCAGGGTATTTACGGCGGATAGCACGTACAATGCTGATACCATCGGCATACAGATACTCTGCTTCGCCCAGCAGTGTACTCAACGCTTTATCTTCCTCTGCCGTCAGAACTTTTTCCGCATTAACCGCAACCAGAGTACCGGTTTTTACCTGCCCGCGTTGGAAAATATGGTCAAGAAAGTGTGCCATATCGCGGAAGCCCCAAATATTCAAACCACGAATACTATATTTGGGGATATTGTTTAGCTCCATTTTCTTTCCTTACATTGCAACGGACGTTTTTGCGATACGGCCAGGTTGCTGGTCAGGTATTTTCTAATAAGCCCTGCACTCTCAAGTAGCCAATACAACAATTTAGCAACCACCAGACACAAACCAAAAATAATACAGAAAAATACCACACGGGAAACAAATGAATCCAATCCTTCACGAGCCAGTACTATCATGTTGAAGATCGCGCCAAAGCAGAATGCCTGCAAAATAGCGGCTTTATAACGATTAGTCTCCTGTTTACCTAACTCATAAATCCAGTCAAACCACTTAATTATCAACCCAACAACAATCGCACCAACCGGAACAAACAGCACCCCGCCCATAACCACCAGAGAACCTATCAAAGTCGGGGAGATTGCCAGACCAGAGTGGTTATCCAGCACCTCCCAGGTGAAGTAATTCGCAGAATTCAACACTGCATCAGGGCGCCCAGGCCAGAGCCAGCTTGGAATAAAAACATAGAAATCACGGATAATCGGCGCCAGCCCCTGAAAATCGATTTTGTCATAGTTATTCAGCAGTAACGCAAGATTTTCCCACGGCGAGAAAGTATCTCTAGTGAGGTAGAGGAAGGTATAAAACGCTTCTGCACCACTGACATCCAAACTATAACGTTTGAGCGCCAACCAGAACATGCCAACAATTCCCATCACTCCCGCAGTCATCAGCATCCACAAGGTTATCCAACCACGAACAATGCCGATAAACAGGAATAACGCAAACGCAATAATAATATTAGCCCTTGTTCCCCCAACAATGACATAAGTCAGAATCCCAAAAGCAACCGTGCTCATCAGAAAAAACAACCAGCGTAATTGTGTCGGTTTCAGGAAATAGACCACTAACATGGCAGGAATAAAGAAGTAAAAGAACCGTTTCAGGGCAACACCGGAAACCTGACTGGAAAAAATCTGACTGTACGACTGTAATTTAAACAATAGAAAACCGTTTTGCATAAAGAACAGCCCAACGGTCACAACCGCAACCAATACCAGCAATAACCATGTGAAGTTAGTTTCTACTCGGTTCATGGTGAATACGGGTGTTTTAAGCTGCATAGACGGCTTTCTTAACCGGGTTTTATAACTGACATAATAAATTCCATAAAAACAAGTTGAAGCCAGCAGAGCATGTAATAAGGAGTCTACAGGTACCACCTCAACATCGAATTGAAAAACCAACAAGCATGTCAGAGGGAAACCAAAATAAAATGTCAGCAAATAAAGCAATGAGAAGAACACATTAAAATTAAAGCGTACACGCCGGAATTCCTGATAAGTCAGCGTCAGGATAAAAACCAGTGATATCAGATAAACAACAAATAATCCGCCAAATTGCGTTAAAGTCATTGCTGTTCTCCTGCCGCTTTTACCAGCGCTTGCCGCCAGCCACCAACAAAATTTGGGCTGAAGAAAGTTATCGCATTTCTATCTAAGGAAAGCATCTGCCGTTGTGTTTCTGTAATTAGTTGATTATCTAAAGGATCACCGAAAAAAAATACCGGAACCTGCTGTTCTGTTAAATCCTGCCAAAAAAGATTCTGACGACTAAGCACAAGCGGCACACCAAATTGTATCAACAGACAAATTGTTCCAATCCCCTGCTGGCGGTTAAAAATGAAATACCCTAAATCACAACGACGCAGCAATGCCAAATAATCATCAAACGCCATATTTTTCTTAAGAATTCTTAAATTCTCCGGCCGGAACAGCGATAAAGCAACCTGCTCAACCTGCTCAATATAAGCCTGATTATTTTCTGGATAACCCATTGGGATGACTATTTGTACCTTATCACCAAACTGCTTATGAATTGCTTTCAGTGCAGCAATATGACGATTTGATCGATCACCGGAGTTCCCCAACAAAATTGTCATTTTGTCATCATCAGAAGGAGCTTTTTCTGCAATCGTCAAGGCCGGGTCCATTCTGGTTGGGAAATAGAGCAATGACGTTGGTACTTTCGGATGATGTTGAGAATAAAAATAGAGATCACCACGAACCGCAAATACATGCCCTACCCGACGCTGCGCCAGGCGACGCAGAAAATAAAACAGACGAAATTTTAACTGACAAGAGTCTTCATAAAGGTCAGCGCCCCAAGCATGCCACCAGAATTGATTGCGTTTGATTTTTCCTGATAACAACGCTAACCACAAACCCGCATTAAATTGTCCATGAAAAAAAAACCGGCAATCCCTGTCTGACTGCGCTTTAGCAATAACAGCTTGAGACAGAGATTTTTTACTGTCGAAAAATGCCATATCTAATGCCGGGCAATCATCCAATGAAACTCGATCCCTAGCCACTACCATAAACTTTGGTTTGGCTGAAAAACCCATTTCTTGCGCTAAAACGTCATTAAAAAAGCGCAATACCGTTCGATTATGATGAGGGATATCAGATCCCAGAACGTGAATTAGGGTTGTCATGCTCGCCTGCAATAAATAAGAAATGCACCACAACAAAGGGTGAAATAAACAACATAAGTTGCCATATAAGCTTGCGCTGCACCTAACGCTCCATTGGCAGGAATCAGCCAGTGGGCAAAACCAGTAAGCAGCAAAAACTGGCTGACTTCAGTCAGCACATAAAAACGCAACGCCGCTTTGGCAATCACCAGATAACCAAAAACATAAGCGCCCACTTTCAATACATCACCAATCAATTGCCAAGCAAACAAATCGCGCATAGCCGTAAATTTGTCAGAAAATAGCAACCAGATAGCAAAATCGCGCAACAACCATACGGTAAAACTTGCAAATGCCACAGCAGGCAAAACAAATTTCAGCGCCTTAACTATCTCATTTGATATTTCACCCTTACCCTGCAATCGTGAAAGCGTTGGCAACAAATAAACACTGAAAGAAGCGGTGATAAATTGCAGGTAAGCATCGGAAATACTGCTTACACCTTGCCAAATACCCACATCATCCCAGCTATAATGCGCTGCCAGCAGGTTTCGCATCATAATGTAAGCAACCGGTAAGGTAATGGAAGTCAACAGAGCCATAAGGGTAAATTTGCCGAGCTCGCTAGCCAATACCTTATCCCACATGGGCTTAAGATATGAGAATGAAATCTCTTTGCGACGCAAAAGCATCAATCCCGCTGGAAATATTATCAGTGCCGGCACTAAGGCCAGACCAGTCAAAGCACCTTCATACCCACCAAGGGTGAAACAGAGATAATAGGCAATCACTCCTATCAAACTACCAAGAATAATCGCCAGCGCATTCCCCTGAGCATCCCGGTATCCTTTCAAAATAGCCAGAAAATAGTTGGCACAGGCAATTCCCATTTGAATAAATGCGATCGCTTGCACAACGGGTTCATAATCCCTATGACCAAATAACCCAATACTGATCGGCCCGCTAAACAACAGAAAAATCACGGCCAACAGAGTGGAAAATCCGAGAATAATGGCAGAAGACGTGCCCAGTACCGCACGCAACCTTTCTGGTTGCTGCTGATACTCAGCAACATATTTAGTCACACCATTAAAAATACCGGCGCCAGCCAACACCCCAAGGACAGTAATGAGCTGACGGAAATTACCCGCCTGCCCAACCCCGCTGGGGCCGAAAGCAACAGCCAATAATTTAACGATTAAAAACCCCACACCGATTTTTATCAATGTAGAGCTTGCAGTCCATATTGATGCTTTAGCCAATGACATATCAGGCGAAGTATTCCCTGATATGTTCGATAACACTCTGCTGTTCAGCATCTGTTATGTTGTAAAACATTGGCAAACGTACCAAACGGTCACTTTCACTGGTAGTGAAGCGATCTTCTCCGTGGAAACGGCCAAATTTTTCACCGCCCGGGCTAGTATGCAGAGAAACATAATGAAATACCGTCAGTACGCCAGCATCTTTCATATAGCTATTGAATGCAGAACGTTCTTCAACATCTTTCAGTTTGATATAGAACATATGAGCATTATGTTCCAATCCTTCCGGTACTACAGGTAATGTCAGGTAACCAGCATCAGCCAACGGTTTTAATGCCTGATAATAGGTATTCCACAAGGCGAGACGACGTTCATTGATTTTCTTAGCTTCTTCGAGTTGTGCCCACAAATAAGCAGCTTGAAGATCTGACATCAGATAACTGGAACCAATATCGCGCCAAGTGTATTTATCAACTTGACCACGGAAAAACTGGCTACGATTAGTTCCTTTTTCACGGACGATTTCCGCACGGGAGATCAAGGATTCATCATTGATAAGGGCGGCACCGCCTTCACCACCAGAAGAGTAGTTTTTGGTTTCATGGAAACTGTAGCAACCAATGTGTCCGATAGTTCCCAGTGCACGCCCCTTATAAGTAGACATTACCCCCTGGGCTGCATCTTCCACGACAAACAGATTATATTTCTCTGCCAAAGCCATGATGGTATCCATTTCACAAGCCACACCAGCGTAATGAACCGGAACAATCACTCGTGTTTTAGCTGTAATAGCAGCTTCGATTTTGGTTTCATCAATATTCATGGTATCTGGACGGATATCCACAAAAACAACGGTTGCCCCACGCAGTACAAACGCGTTAGAACTGGAAACGAAAGTGAAGCTCGGCATGATCACTTCATCACCGGGCTGAATATTCAGCAAAATAGCTGCCATTTCCAGAGAAGCTGTGCAAGATGGCGTCAGCAACACTTTCGGACAGCCGAAATGTTGTTCCATCCACTCTTCACAACGTTTGGTAAAACCACCGTCCCCACAAAGCTTACCGCTCTCCATTGCCTGCTTCATGTAATCTAATTCAGTGCCGACTACTGGTGGTCTGTTAAATGGAATCATTTCGTCCCCTATATAACCAATAAGCAGTGTTTTCAATAAACGCACCACTGCGTGTATAAAGGCGCAAAGCAGCGATATTGCTGGTTTGTGTCGCAATTCTTAATTGCTGTATTTGATGGTGTTGACACCACTGTTGCGCCACCGACATTAATTTTAAACCAATTCCATGGCCGGTATTTCCTGGAAATACTGCCAGCAACCCCATACGAGCCTCACTATTCCCTAAATCCCGCAAAGTAACAAACCCTGCGGGTTGCCCGTTATCTCCGTTTACCAGTAAACATCGATGATCAAATGTCCCTAATACTGCTTTCTCAACCCAGGTAGCATAGAAACGGCCACTATCCTGCGGCTGATACCACGGGGCACGGAAACGGCTTAAAGAAAATATTTTGGCAGCTACCTCTTTCAGCATAGGGATATCCCGCTGTTCCGCCGGGATCAGCACATTCTCAGAAGAGTTGTTACTGCAAGTAATATAAGCATTTTCTATGCCAATCCTTAAGGAAAGATCAACTTCCCCCTCCACCAGCGAAAAACCCAACGCGGATAACCCATCAATAAGATCTAATCGCTGTGCGGGCACTTTGGCCTGCACCAAAGCATACTGTTCTAACTGAGGTAAAGTTAACAACCTGGCATCAGGTGTAAAATCAAGACGAGCAGTAGACAACCCGAAGTAGTGGCTATCCCACTCCAATAGTTCAATACTGGCGCGCACGGACATGAAGGAGATCCAGCAGATATTGACCGTAGCCAGTTTTTGATAAGGATTTTGCTGTCTTTCTTAACTGCTCATCATCCAACCAACCATTACGCCAAGCAATTTCTTCAAGACAAGCGATTTTAAAACCCTGACGTTTCTCAACAGTCTGCACAAAAGTGCTAGCTTCAATCAAGCTGTCATGAGTACCCGTATCCAGCCAGGCAAAACCACGCCCTAACAGTTCAACATTCAACTCACCACGTTCCAAATACATCTGGTTAATACTGGTAATTTCCAACTCACCCCGTGCAGAAGGTTTTACCTGCCTGGCAAAATCCACAACCTGATTATCATAGAAATAGAGACCGGTTACCGCCCAGTTTGATTTTGGTTTTTCTGGTTTTTCCTCAATGGAAAGAACATGGAACTCGTCATCAAACTCCACCACACCAAATCGCTCAGGATCCATCACCTGATAACCAAAAATGGTCGCCCCTTTTCCACGGGAAACTACTTTCTTCAGTTTTGGGCTAAACGCTTGCCCGAAGTAGATATTATCTCCCAATACCAGACAACTGGGTTCCCCGTTAATAAACTCTTCACCAATCAAAAAAGCCTGAGCTAAACCATCTGGTGATGGCTGTTCTTTATAACTCAAACGAATACCAAATTCGTCACCATTACCAAACAGCCGGCGGAAAGAAGGTAAATCTTCTGGAGTGGAGATAATCAGAACATCACGTATCCCTGCCAGCATCAGTACTGACAAAGGATAGTAAATCATCGGCTTATCATAAATTGGCAGTAGTTGTTTAGAAACACCCCGTGTTATCGGATGCAACCGGGTACCTGAGCCCCCTGCCAGAATAATGCCTTTCATGTTACCTCCAGAGTAGCTTAGTTTTCACCCAACCCAAGACGTTCACCAGCATAAGATCCATCCTGAACCCTACGCCACCAATTTTCATTTTCCAGATACCATTGAACTGTTTTGCGAATCCCGGATTCGAAGGTTTCCTGTGGTTTCCAACCCAGCTCACGCTCAATTTTCGCAGCGTCAATGGCATAACGCATATCATGGCCAGGACGATCTGCGACATGAGTAATCAAGTCACGATAATAAGCAGTACCTGCTGGCTTCTCAGGGCAAAACTCTTCCAAAAGTTCACAAATGGCACAAACCACATCAATATTTTTGCGTTCATTATGACCACCAATATTATAGGTTTTACCCGGTTCAGCTTCTGTTACAACCAAATAAAGCGCCCTGGCGTGATCTTCCACGTACAACCAATCACGGATTTGCTTCCCTTCGCCATATACCGGCAAAGATTTGCCTGCTAATGCATTCAAAATCATTAATGGGATCAATTTTTCCGGGAAGTGGTAAGGACCATAGTTATTTGAACAATTGGTAATAATTGCCGGCAAACCATAAGTACGGTGCCATGCTCTTACCAAATGGTCACTGGATGCCTTGGACGCTGAATATGGACTGCTTGGCGAATAAGGTGTTGTTTCAGTAAAGAAACCGTCCTCACCATGCAAATCACCATACACTTCATCCGTTGAAATATGATGAAAACGAAAGGCAGTTTGTTTCTCTTCACTCAGTTTCTGCCAAAAAGCCCGGGCAGCTTCCAATAAAGTATAGGTACCAACAATGTTGGTTTCGACAAATGCCGCAGGACCATCAATAGAGCGATCTACATGGCTTTCTGCCGCAAGATGCATCACACAATCCGGCTGATACTGTTCAAAAACCCGATCCAGTGCTTCACGCTGACAGATATCAATCTGTTCAAACGCATAACGTGTGCTATCCGCAACAGAGTCAAGAGACTCCAGATTACCAGCATAAGTCAGGCTATCAACTACAACCACGCTGTCTTCTGTATTATCAATGATATGCCGCACAACAGCGGAGCCAATAAAACCTGCTCCACCTGTGATTAGAATACGTCTCAACGCCAGACTCCTTTTGTATCCACAATCCATTTCTGTTTAATTTCACAACCATTTACAGCTTTAAACTGATTATGATCCACCAGCATCAACAAGATATCAGCTTCTTCCAACGCTTTTTCCAGGTTAATCAATCGAGTCATTCCTTTCAAGGAAGCGGGTAATTCATGGACATTAGGCTCTACAGCCAATGTCTCACCTGCATGCCATTGAGCAATCATACGAGTGATATGCACCGCGGGACTCTCGCGTAAATCATCAATATTTGGTTTAAACGCCAGGCCAAAGCAGGCGATTTTCACTTCACTTGCACGCTTTCCACTTTCAGCCAGACAATCCGCAACAGCTGCTTTTACTTGATCCACAACCCACAATGGCTTGCCATCATTAACCAGACGTGCTGTATGGATAAGACGTGATTGTTCTGGGTTTTGGGAAACAATGAACCACGGGTCAACAGCAATACAATGCCCCCCCACTCCAGGGCCGGGCTGAAGAATATTTACACGGGGATGACGGTTTGCCAGACTGATAAGTTCCCACACATTGATGCCTTGTTCAGCACAAATCAGAGAAAGTTCGTTGGCGAATGCAATGTTCACATCCCGGAAACTGTTTTCTGTCAGCTTACACATTTCCGCTGTTCTTGAGTTAGTGATAACACATTCACCTTCAAGGAAGATTTTATACAGTTCACTGGCTCTGGCCGAAGATTTTGACGTCACACCGCCAATAACACGGTCATTCTTAATCAGCTCAACCATAACCTGTCCTGGTAATACACGTTCAGGACAGTAAGCGATATCAATATCAGATTCCTCTCCCACTTGTTGTGGGAAAGTCAGATCAGGGCGCGCTGCCGCTAACCATCCTGCCATCTGCTCTGTCGCACCCACCGGTGAGGTAGATTCCAGAATAACCAGATCGCCTTTTTTCAGAACCTGAGCCACGGATTCAGCGGCAGAACGGACATATGTCATATCCGGCTCATGATCACCTTTAAAAGGGGTTGGAACAGCTATCAGAAAAGCATCTGCGGGTAACGGAGAAACCACTGCTTTCAGGTAACCACCTTCCACAGCAATTTTCACCACTTTGTCCAGATCCGGTTCTACAATATGAATTGCACCACGGTTAATCGTTTCTACCGCATGCTGGTTAACATCTACCCCGATGACTTTCTTATTGCGGGATGCAAACGCTGCCGCAGTTGGCAAACCAATATAACCAAGACCGATAACTGATATAGTTTCAAAACTCATAGTGTCACCTGATTTTTTTCAAAGCGTCGAGAATACGTTGACAGGCATCGCCATCCCCGTAAGGATTATGAGCGCGGCTCATTTGCTGATAGGCAGCATCGTCTGTCAACAATCGGGTCACCTCCTCCACAATAGTTCTTGTTTCTGTCCCTACCAGACGTACCGTTCCCGCATCCACCGCTTCTGGTCGTTCAGTAGTATTACGCATCACCAGCACCGGTTTTCCTAAAGAAGGTGCTTCTTCCTGAATTCCGCCGGAATCCGTCAGGATCATATAGGCATGGTTCATCAAATAGACGAATGGTAAATAGTCCTGTGGTTGGATGAGAATGATGTTATCAATATCATGCAAAATACGCTTTACCGGCTCACTGACATTAGGGTTTAGATGGACCGGATAGACTACCTGTACTTCTGGATGGGCGCGGGCTATCTGTGCCAATGCTTCACAAATTCGCACAAATCCGCCACCAAAACTTTCACGACGATGACCCGTTACCAAGATCATTTTTTTATTAATATCAATAAACGGGTAATGTTTCGCCAACTTATTCCGCATAGCTTCATCATTCATTATTCGATCGCGTACCCACAACAACGCATCGATCACCGTATTGCCAGTGACAAAAACCCGATTATCTACAATTGATTCCTTCTGCAAATTCTTGCGGGAGTTTTCCGTCGGAGCAAAATGATACATTGCCAGATGCCCGGCAATCTTACGGTTTGCCTCTTCCGGCCAAGGGGAATAGAGATCACCGGTTCTTAGCCCAGCTTCAATATGACCAACAGGGATACGCTGGTAGAACGCTGCCAAACTGGTCGCCATAGTTGTTGTGGTATCTCCATGAACTAATACAACATCAGGTTTGAATTCTGTCAAAACGGGCTTCAATCCTTCCAGAATACGACATGTAATATCCGTTAAATCTTGCCCTGATTTCATAATATTGAGATCAAAATCGGGAGTGATCTCAAAAAGATGTAACACCTGATCCAACATTTCCCGGTGTTGGGCGGTGACACATACTTTTGCTTCAAAGGCTTCATCCCTTGCCAATGCGTGTACCAGCGGAGCCATCTTGATAGCTTCCGGCCGGGTACCAAACACAGTCAACACTTTCACAGTGACTCTCTTATTGGTCAGTAACTTGCAGACTTTCCTGCAAAAAACACTCTTTGATGCTATTTAATCCTGCACCTGGAGTTGCAAAAAATATCTCTGAGAAGCAGTTATTCATATAATTATTTGATTATTTACGTGAACGTCGTACCAATGCCACGCCAGCACCAACCAAGGTACCAACTGCGCCCCACATGACCATCAAAAACACTCTGCGAGGACTGTCTCTGGTAACAGGTTCCTCTGGTGTTCTCAAATAGCGGTAAGTCTGGAATTGCTCTTGTAATGTCGGGACAACATTTAACGTCGCTAACATTGCAATATTCTGGTCATAGTCCAAATCATAGTTGGGGCCTGTCGCTTCCAAAGTTTCAAGTTGAGCCTGTAACAACGGCGCACCTAACATAAACATTTTTGAATCAGGCAATTGATCCATCGGAGTATCAGTTTGATTACGCCGAATCCCCTGTTTTTCTGCAACTTTCAGCGATTGCTGCAACACATTCATTTCTCGGTTATAAACCGCTTTAGCGACCATTTCCTGGCGCTTAACCAATGCTTGCATAGATTGGGTGCGGGTAGCCCACGCATCCTTTACTTCATCATTCAAATGAGTGCTGGCGCGACTGTTAGCAAAAGCAATGTACTGGCGCAAGAGTTGATTTGCTTGTGCAGAGGACTCTGCTGTCAGTTTAATACTGTCATTCAACACTTTTTTATCATCATGAGGAATGAACTGAATATCGTTGACTAACTCATCTAATAAGGCCGCATCAACTCTGACATCACCTTTCCGATGCTGCTTGTAATAATCAGATTTTAACCAAAATTCACGACGAGTATCATATGCCGCGACCTGAGTAACGAATTCCTTATAAGCTTCTTCCAGAATAGACGGTAACTGAGTTTCCGGTGAAATGTTAATGTGAGTATCCAGATTGCGCAAAAACTGCTGCTGAGAGTAATAACTCCCCAAATGACTAGTGGTAGGCAGGTCAGTAGTAGCCGTTGCACTCCATTTTTGTTGCATCAGATATGTCACACCAAGAGCTATAGCAGCGAAAATAACTGTCAGTACGACAATCCATATCTTTCCGCGCCATAGAGCACTGCACAAGGCTCTGATATCCAGCTCATGTTCCAGAGCTTGTTCATCCTGAATAGATTTCGTTTCTGATTTTATCACTGCACAAAACCTCTGTTAGATAGATGTTTAATGGTTAACTGAACGGCGCATACGACGTTTTTGCCGTTTGATGAAACGAGCCACCCGCCATGCGTGCTTGATGCAATAGCCATACAACATAAATGCAAGCAAAAAAAGTGCCAACATTACCCATTCAGGCACAAACTCCAACCATTCCCCGATAATTCCAATAGCAGCGAATAAAGCTGCGGCAACAGTAATCAAGATAAATGCCTGACGTGATGAGAACCCAGCCCGCATAATCAGATGATGAATATGTTGTCTGTCAGGAGAAAATGGACTCATCCCTTTACGTAACCGACGGTACATAATGGCAACCATATCCATTAATGGAATGGCAATAATCCATAATGCAGTCACTGGATTAACCGGATGCTCATTCCCCTGAGTAGATTCAATAAGCAACCAGATAATTGTAAAACCAATCAATGTACTGCCTGCGTCCCCCATAAACACTTTGAAACGCTGGCTTAATAAACCAAGATTAAAAATAATATAAGGGAGAATGGCAGCAATAAATGCAAAACACCATAATGCCAGAGCGGTGTTACCACTTTGATACAGTAAGATCCCCAAGGCACCGAAAGAGACGCAGGATAATCCACCCAACAATCCATCTATTCCATCAACCATATTGAATGCATTGATGGCCGCCCAGACAGCAAATAAAGTCACAACATAACTGAACGGCCCAAGCGTCATGTCCCAAGGGCCAAAAGCATAACCAAGGCTGTCTAATTTCAGGCTGGCAAAATACATCATCGCAATACCAACCAGAGCTTGAATAGTTGCCCGGATCTTAACGCTGATATCAAAACGATCATCCAATGCACCGATAAATACCAGCACACCAGCACAAACTAAATATAACCACTTGTGAGGAATAAATTCTTTAGTGATAACAAAAGCAAAACAAACCCCGGTAAATACTGATATTCCTCCAACCAGAGGCACCAATCCCTGGTGACACTTACGATAATTGGGTTTATCAACGAGACCGATTTTCTTTGCTACTTTGCGCGCTATAAACAAAAACACAAATGAAAACAGAAAAACGCAAAAAACTTCGATATCCATGCTGAAAATATTCACGATAACAACTCTCTGTAAAAATAAAGACACCCTGGTTATTTATCATCCAAAACTCAATCCCACAGGCACTCCAGCTTGCGAAGACACTGCTTTATTATGGAAAAATTAATGGCCTTTATATCATTTTTGTGACATTTAATTTTAAATAGATGGCAGTATGTGAAATGTTGCAAAATACATACCATATTTACATAACACCATAATCGTGGATGCAAAAAACGCCACGAAATCGTGGCGCTTATTAAAATCATCGTAAAGTGAGTGAGAAACTACGAACGTTTCATCATGTCAAAGAAATCGTCGTTTGTTTTGCTCATAGCCAACTTATTGATAAGGAATTCCATCGCATCAATTTCTCCCATCGGGTGAATAATTTTGCGAAGAATCCACATTTTCTGTAGCTCTTCAGTCGTGGTGAGTAGATTTTCTTTACGTGTACCAGAACGGTTGTAATCAATAGCCGGGAAAACACGTTTTTCAGCAATTTTACGGGAGAGAAGCAGCTCCATGTTACCAGTGCCTTTGAACTCTTCGTAAATCACTTCATCCATCTTGGAGCCCGTATCCACCAACGCAGTCGCAATAATGGTCAGACTTCCACCCTCTTCCACATTACGTGCAGCGCCGAAGAAACGTTTTGGACGATGTAACGCATTAGCATCTACACCACCGGTCAGTACCTTACCGGATGCAGGGACAACCGTGTTATAAGCACGAGCCAAGCGGGTAATAGAATCAAGCAGGATAATAACGTCTTTTTTATGTTCAACCAGGCGTTTTGCTTTCTCAATGACCATTTCTGCCACCTGAACGTGACGAGAAGCGGGTTCATCAAAAGTAGAAGCAATAACTTCACCTTTCACCAAACGTTGCATTTCGGTTACTTCTTCCGGACGTTCATCAATCAGAAGTACCATCAATACACAATCTGGATGATTGTGAGCAATGTTAGCAGCAATATTTTGCAGCAACATGGTCTTACCCGCTTTTGGTGGCGCTACGATAAGACCACGTTGTCCACGGCCAATCGGTGCAGCCAGATCCAGAACACGGGCAGTCAGATCCTCAGTGGAACCATTACCACGCTCCATACGCAAGCGATTATTAGCATGCAGAGGAGTTAAGTTTTCAAAAAGAATTTTACTACGGGCATTTTCTGGTTTATCAAAGTTAACTTCGTTAACTTTCAACAGTGCAAAATAGCGTTCACCTTCTTTAGGTGGGCGGATTTTACCTGAAATTGTGTCACCGGTACGGAGGTTAAAACGGCGGATTTGGCTGGGAGAAACGTAGATATCATCGGGGCCGGCAAGGTAGGAGCTGTCTGCTGAACGGAGAAATCCAAATCCATCCTGCAATATCTCCAGCACACCGTCACCGAAGATATCTTCTCCACTTTTCGCATGCTGCTTAAGGATAGAGAAGATAATATCTTGTTTACGCATACGGGCCAGACTTTCCAGCCCCATCTTTTCGCCGAGTGTAATCAGTTCAGATACCGGCGTATTCTTTAATTCGGTAAGATTCATAATGGTGGGTTCTTAAACTCGGGGTATATCTCGAACTATGAACGTGAATAGTATGGCAGCGTCATCGGTGCCTGTTTATTTTGTACAAAAAACAAATAAGACCTTTAATACATTATTCATATAAAAAGGTAGTAATTTGAAGTACTAAGATTGAGCTCAAATAAGACTGACAGGCTGTCAAAAACGCTGTTGAGATAATGCTGAAACATTACTGATTTCTATAAAAACTATCTCAACGTAACGAGCTATACGCCAGATTATTCCCGTATAACCCATCGGATACTTTAGACTATCCAGAGATAACAGACTTATCAGACACTACAGATTGTTCAGTATGCAACATACTTCTAACAGATGTATGTGATACAAGCAGTGGCGCTAACTTATCATGCTTCTTTACGGACGTCTAGCGGTCAATGAAATAAATAATAGCATAAGCTAAACGTCCGGTATTAATGTGATCTTACTTCAATCAGAGATTAGCATCCAAAAATTCTTTCAATTGAGTTTTTGACAGTGCTCCCACTTTGGTAGCGGCAACCTGACCGTCTTTAAACAGTAACAGTGTAGGAATACCACGGATACCATACTTAGGAGCAGTTGCCGGATTGTCATCAATGTTCAGTTTAGTAATCGTCAGTTTACCTGAATATTCTGGGGCGATTTCATCTAAGATAGGTGCAATCATTTTACATGGTCCACACCATGCTGCCCAAAAATCGACAAGAACCGGACCAGCGGCGTTAAGCACATCAGTATCAAAGCTAGCATCACTCAAATGAATAATTTTATCGCTCATTTTTTACTCCAAAGAATAATTTTTTACCATGCTAGTGTAACATTACTGACATAAGCTTGCCTTTATTTCAGTGGATACACTTTCGTAAAACAATGGTTAACTGATATTCTACCACACTATGAGTAAAACACACTTGACAGAAAAGAAGTTTTCCGACTTCGCCTTGCACCCCAAGGTCATAGAAGCTCTTGATAACAAGGGTTTTTCTAATTGTACGCCGATACAAGCACTGACATTGCCTTTCACTGTCGAAGGTCGTGATGTCGCGGGGCAAGCGCAAACCGGTACTGGGAAGACGTTAGCATTTTTGGCGTCTGCTTTTCATTATTTACTGACTCATCCCGCAGCGAAGGAGCGTCAGACCAATCAGCCAAGAGCGCTGATTATGGCTCCTACCCGCGAACTGGCTGTACAGATTTACTCTGATGCAGAAGATCTGGCACAGGCAACGGGATTAAAGATGGGCCTTGCCTATGGCGGTGATGGTTACGACAAGCAGCTGAAAGTGCTGGAATCCGGTGTTGACATTCTTATCGGCACGACCGGACGTTTGATTGACTATGCCAAACAAGAGCATATCAACCTGAATGCAATTCAAGTTGTCGTTCTTGATGAAGCTGATCGTATGTACGATCTGGGTTTTATCAAAGATATTCGCTGGCTATTCCGCCGGATGCCTCCTGCAAATGAGCGCATGAACCTGCTGTTTTCTGCCACGCTCTCTTACCGGGTCCGGGAACTGGCATTTGAGCAAATGAACCATGCAGAATATGTAGAGGTGGAACCATTACAGAAAACAGGGCACCGCATCCGCGAAGAGCTGTTTTATCCCTCTAATGAAGAAAAGATGCGTCTGCTTCAAACGTTATTGGAAGAAGAGTGGCCTGATCGCTGCATTATTTTCGCCAACACAAAACATCGTTGTGAAGATATCTGGGCTCATCTGGCTGCTGACGGGCATCGAGTTGGTCTGCTAACCGGTGATGTGGCACAGAAAAAAAGATTACGCATTCTGGAAGAATTCAGCAACGGCAACATTGATATTTTAGTTGCAACGGATGTAGCAGCCCGCGGATTGCATATTCCTTCCGTAACCCATGTTTTTAACTATGACTTACCAGATGACTGCGAGGATTATGTTCACCGCATTGGTCGTACTGGTCGTGCAGGTGAAAGTGGTCACTCAATCAGCCTGGCCTGTGAAGAATATGCTCTGAACCTGCCAGCGATTGAAGATTATATTCAGCACCATATCCCTGTCAGCAAATATAACAGTCATGCATTGCTGAAAGATTTACCAGTTCCTAAACGCCGCCACCGTTCGCGTTCAGGGAACCATCAGCGCCGTAATACTTTATCGCATCGCAATAATACACCGCGTAATAACCGTAAACGTTCAGGCTGAATTAAATGATGCTGAGTTCTTCTTCGCTCTATGCGGCTATCGACTTGGGTTCAAACAGTTTCCATATGCTGGTTGTACGTGAAATATCCGGCAGTATTCAGATACTGGCACGAATCAAACGTAAAGTAAGACTGGCCACGGGACTGGATAAAAATAACCACCTATCTCAACAAGCAATGGAGAGAGGTTGGCAATGTCTCAGGGTTTTTTCTGAACGCTTACAGGATATACCACCATCACAAATCCGCGTTGTTGCTACAGCAACTGTGCGTATCGCCGAAAATTCAGGTGAATTTGTGAAAAAAGCATCAGAAATCCTTGGTTGCCCGGTTACAGTAATCAGCGGCGAAGATGAAGCTCGGCTTATTTATCAAGGTGTTGCCCACACAACCGGTGGCCCTGAAAAACGTTTAGTCGTAGATATTGGCGGGGCAAGTACAGAACTGGTCACTGGGAATAGGGCAAAAGTTACCCAGTTATCCAGCCTGAGTATGGGCTGTGTTACCTGGCTTGAATGCTACTTTCATGACCGCAGCCTAACGGAAGAAAATTTCGCCAAAGCCGAAGCGGCCGCACATGAAACTCTGAAAGCTATTGCTCCAAAGCTTATCGAACAAGGCTGGCAAATCTGTGTAGGAGCTTCCGGCACCGTTCAGGCTCTGCAAGAAATCATGATTGCTCAGGGTATGGATGAGCTGATCACTTTGCCAAAACTCCAGAAACTCAAACATAAAGCAATTGAATGCGGTAAGCTGGAAGAGCTGGAAATAGAGGGATTGACGCTGGAGCGGGCTCTAGTTTTCCCGAGTGGTCTTGCTATCTTGATAGCTATTTTTCAGGCATTAAATATTGAAAGTATGATCCTTGCGGGCGGCGCTTTACGAGAAGGTCTTGTCTACGGCATGTTGGATTTGCCGATAGAACAAGATATTCGCACCAGAACCCTACGTAATATACAACGTCGTTTTCAGTTGGATGCTGAACAGTCTCAACGGGTCAAACAATTGGCTGAGCACTTCTTACAACAAATTGCTAAACCTTGGGAGCTGGATAGCCGATGTCATGAATTATTACAAAGTGCTTGCCTGATACATGAAATTGGGTTGAGTGTTGATTTCCATCAAGCCCCCTCACACGCAGCCTATCTTATCAATTACCTCGATCTCCCTGGCTATACTCCTGCACAGAAAAAACTATTAGCCACACTACTGAAGAACCAAAGTGGCACGATTGATTTGATTTCCTTCAGTCAACAAAACGCTTTGCCTCTGAGACAAGTTCAACGTTTATGCCGCCTGCTGCGGTTGGCTATCATATTCACTAGCCGTCGCCGAGATAACACACTCCCAGCTCTGGGTTTAAAAGTGAGTGGTGAAACGCTGATGGTAACGCTGCCTCATAGCTGGCTAATGCAACACCCTCTGCGGGAGGAATCTTTACAGCAGGAAATTCAGTGGCAAAGTCATGTTCAATGGCCACTTGTTTTGGAAGAACAGATTAGCTAAAACCGAAACTCAATCATTTTCCCTGTATCTCTCTGATACAGGGAATCTTTAATCTATTTACTGCTTATTTTTTTGCCCAAGACCTAAACGCGACTTAATATCCGCAATGTGCGACTGCCCTTTTTGCATTCTCTCTTCAGCAGTAACTATTTTTTTACCTTGCGGCCAATGTAAATCATCCTGTGGCAACTCATGTAAAAAACGGCTTGGTTCAGGACGGATTAATTCACCATATTGGCGACGCTCTTTACATAAAGTAAAAAATAACTCCCGTTGAGCGCGAGTGATTCCCACATAAGCCAATCGCCGCTCCTCATCAATATTTTCTTCATCAATACTACTCTGATGAGGTAACAGCCCTTCTTCCATACCGACCAAAAACACATAGGGAAACTCTAATCCTTTAGAGGCATGCAGAGTCATCAATTGCACCTGATCAAACTCTTCACCATCTTCTCCCCGCTCCAGCATATCCCGCAATGTGAAACGCGTAACTACCTGAGATAAAGTCATTGGTTCGTTCAATTCATCACCCTCCAGCATTTCACTCATCCAAGTAAATAGCTGATTAATATTTTTCATCCGCATTTCAGCGGCTTTCGGGCTCGGTGATGTTTCGTACAGCCAGCTTTCATAATCCATACCATGCAGCAAATCACGCACCGCCAGCAAAGGTTTCTGCTCAACCTGACGGGCTATCTCATCCATCCAATGAGTAAAACGCTGTAGTGCCGCCAACCCACGGCCAGTCAGGCTTTGTTCTAAACCAAGATCAAAACTGGCCTGATAGAGGCTTTTATTACGCTGATTCGCCCATTCACCCAGTTTTTGAATTGTAGCCGCACCAATTTCACGTCTTGGCGTATTAACAATCCGCAGGAATGCGCTGTCATCCTCAGGATTAGTCAGTACCCGCAGATAAGCCAGCAGATCCTTAATTTCAGGACGGGCAAAGAAAGAAGTACCGCCAGAAATCCGGTAAGGAATGCGGTTTTGCATCAGCATTTTTTCAAACACCCGGGATTGATGGTTTCCCCGATAGAGAATAGCGTAGTCTTTATATTGGGTTTTATTGATAAAGTGATGTGCAATCAGTTCCCCGGCAACTTTTTCCGCTTCATGCTCTTCATTATTAGCCATAATGACTTTCAGCGGATCACCATAACCCAGTTCAGAAAAAAGGCGCTTTTCAAACACATGAGGATTATTTGCAATCAAAATATTAGCCGCTTTCAGAATACAACCGGAAGAACGGTAGTTTTGCTCTAATTTGATCACATTAAGCTTCGGGAAATCCTCTTTCAGTAACACCAGATTTTGTGGTCTTGCGCCGCGCCATGAATAGATCGACTGGTCATCATCACCCACCACCGTAAAACGGGCCCTTTGTCCCACCAGCAATTTAACCAGTTGATATTGACTGGTATTGGTGTCCTGATATTCATCTACCAACAAATAACGAATACGGTTTTGCCAACGTTCCCTTACCTCTTCATCACGCTGCATCAGCAATGTCGGTTTGGTAATCAGATCGTCAAAATCCAATACATTACAGCTCGCCAGGTGCAAATCATAACGGCGATAACATTCAGCAAACTGATGCTCTTGAGCAGAACGAGCTAATGCCGTAGCTTGTTGAGGAGAAAGCAGATCATTTTTCCAGTTTGAAATGGAAGAGATCAATTTTTGTAGTAAATCTTTATCTTCTTCCAGTAAATCGGCTGTCAAATCTTTCAGCAGAGCCATCTGGTCCTGATCATCAAACAATGAGAAATTGCTTTTCATTCCCAATGCCTTGTACTCGCGCTTAATGATTTCCAATCCCAGCGTATGGAAAGTAGAGATCATTAACCCCTTAGCCTCTTTGCGTCCCAAAGTTTGTGCTACACGTTCTTTCATTTCCCGAGCAGCTTTATTAGTAAAAGTAACAGCAGCGATATGACGAGGCTGATAACCACAAATACGAATAAGATGGGCAATCTTATTCGTGATCACTCTGGTTTTGCCAGAACCCGCCCCCGCCAAGACCAGACAAGGACCGGTAACAAATTCAACTGCTTGTTGTTGGCTGGGATTTAATCGCATGATGTTTAATGAGCTATATCAGGACAGTGCTTCGGGGCTGGAATTGTAGCAGAAAGAGGGAGAGGAAACGCCGTTTTCTTTAATTAAGGAGAAGAAGCCCTACAAGTTGATAATAATCACTTACTACTCAGCACTTGGTACATCTTTCATCTCAGCAACTATTTCTCATTAAATTTAAAGGGGGAAATTTCTCCCCCTTTATCTTTAACTCAATCTGATATTAACCTCCAACAGAAATACGCTTCATATCTGTCATATAGCCACGTAATACACGGCCAACGACTTCAATTGGGTGGTTACGAATAGCTTCGTTAACATCACGTAACTGGGCGTTATAAATACCACTATCTGCAACGGACTTACCTAAATCACCTGCCTGTAGTGAACCTATAAACTTCTCTTTCAGCAACGGAACAGCAACATGAGAGAACAAATAGTTACCATATTCAGCGGTATCAGAAATAACCACGTTCATTTCATACAGACGCTTACGAGAGATTGTATTCGCAATCAACGGCAATTCATGCAGAGATTCATAATAGGCAGATTCAGCAATAATACCGGTATCAACCATAATTTCGAATGCCAGTTCAACCCCGGCTTTCACCATAGCAACCATCAAAACGCCATGATCAAAGTATTCCTGTTCACTGATTTTGCCATCATATTCAGGTGAATTCTCAAACGAAGTGTTACCTGTTTCCTCACGCCAATTTAACAGGTTTTTATCATCATTAGCCCAGTCAGCCATCATACCGGAAGAAAATTCACCAGAAATGATATCATCCATATGTTTCTGGAACAGTGGCGTCATGATCTCTTTCAACTGCTCAGACAGAGCATATGCACGCAGTTTTACCGGATTAGACAAACGATCCATCATCAGGGTAATACCACCTTGCTTCAGTGCTTCCGTGATGGTTTCCCAACCAAACTGGATCAGTTTTCCTGCATAGCCCGGTTCCGCACCTTCCGCCACCAGTTGGTCATAACACAGCAATGAGCCAGCCTGTAGCATACCGCACAGAATGGTTTGTTCACCCATCAAATCAGATTTCACTTCAGCAACGAAAGACGATTCCAGAACACCAGCACGATGACCACCTGTTGCCGCTGCCCATGCTTTAGCGATCGCCATCCCTTCACCTTTCGGATCGTTTTCCGGGTGAACCGCGATCAAGGTAGGAACACCAAAACCACGTTTGTATTCTTCACGAACTTCAGTACCAGGGCACTTAGGCGCCGCCATTACAACGGTGATGTCTTTACGGATCTGCTCACCAACTTCAACAATATTGAAACCGTGGGAGTAACCCAGCGCAGCACCTTCTTTCATCAGCGGCTGAACTGCGCGAACAACAGAAGAGTGTTGTTTATCTGGCGTCAAGTTGACAACCAAATCAGCCTGCGGAATCAGTTCTTCATAAGTACCAACCTGAAAACCATTTTCGGTTGCTTTACGCCATGAAGCCCGTTTTTCTTCAATAGCCTCTTTACGCAAGGCATAAGCGATATCCAAACCGGAGTCACGCATGTTCAGGCCCTGATTCAGCCCCTGCGCACCGCAACCAACGATGACCACTTTTTTACCTTTTAAATATCCTGCCTCATCAACAAACTCTTCCCGCGCCATAAAACGACATTTACCTAACTGTGCCAACTGCTGACGCAAATTCAGTGTATTAAAATAATTAGCCATTCGTGACTCCGTTATCATGTTGTGTTCAGCAATCAAGTGCTGCGACTATTTTTTAAATTTCCCCACCCCGTGAGGTGTTTGTATATTTTCAATATATGACATGAAAGGCATTGCTTAAATTGATATATTAACAATACTGCATTGCATTTTATGCAATACTGATTATGGGGCAGGAAAAGGAGAATGGACTATGGATATACGTGATCTCAAACTGTTTCTGCATCTGGCTGAAAGCTGCCATTTTGGCCGCACAGCAAAAGCAATGCACGTCAGTCCATCCACACTATCCCGCCAAATCCAGCGTATTGAAGATATATTGGGGCATCCATTATTCTTGCGGGATAATCGCACCGTAAAGCTGACATTTGCCGGCAAGCAATTTAAACAGTTCTCCCAACAGACACTATTGCAATATCAGCAGTTACAGCACTCATTGAATCAGCAAAGTCCTTCCCTAAGTGGCGAATTACGCCTGTTTTGCTCAGTGACTGCGGCTTACAGTCATTTACCACAGATCCTTGATCGTTTCCGCGCAGAGCATCCTCTGGTTGAAATCAAACTCACTACCGGTGATGCCGCAGATGCGGTCAATAAGATACAGTCTAATGATGCCGATTTAGGCATCGCTGGTAAGCCGGAAAAATTGCCAGATAATGTCAGTTTCACCAAAATCGGTGAAGTACCGTTGGTACTGATCTCGCCTTCCCTTCCCTGTACTGTACGGGCGCTCGCCACACAAAAGTGCCCCGACTGGAATAACATTCCCTTTATTTTGCCGGAGCACGGCCCTTCACGTAAACGCATTGAGTACTGGTTTCGCCACCATAAAATTAACAACCCATTGATTTACGCTACAGTGTCCGGTCACGAGGCCATTGTTTCTATGGTTGCATTAGGTTGTGGTGTTGCATTAATTCCCAACGTAGTGGTAGAGAATAGTCCTGAACCAGTACGCAATCGCATATCGTTACTGGGCAATATTTCTCTGGTGGAGCCGTTCGAATTGGGTATATGTGTACAGAGAAAACGACTGAATGAACCCTTGATTAAAGCGTTTTGGGGGTTGTTATAAGGAACTGCGTTAGCAGGTGTTTTTGTTCATTACAAGTCTGACATCACCCATTTTTGTCATTATGCCAATATACTTATGATTCATGTGACATAATTCACAAAGAACATAAAAAAATAACCATATTGTTTTCATGATAATATGTTTAATATAAGTTATAAGTAATCAATAATAATTATATGAAAAGATTAGTCCCTGATTAAATTTTTGGTCATTAATTATGTTACTAAAGAAAATACTTTTAATTATATCAATTGAATAATAGCCATTTAACTCTGAGAAATTCAGGCGTTATTGAAATCGGCTAGTAAAAACAACAACATTGAATATTCCACCGTCTGAAAACACAGAGGGAAGTGATTCTTTTTCCATGTCATAACAATATCTTACGATAATGAAATAATTTCTTACTGGATATTACAGGAGGTGTCTTGAATTTCATAGCAAACATTTAATAATATTTCTATGATATAGTTACCAATAATAATCACTTAAGATTTAATTTAATTGAAAAATAATATCATTAATTTATCATAATTATATAAAACAATTAATTCAAACACACAACAATGATTTAATAAAGGACAATATTATGTTACATAAAATAGACAAAGCGCCATATTTTATTAAATTCTATAAATTCCATCTACAAGATCTCGTTTTCTCTTATAATATGAAAACAGAGTGGCATCACCATCCTTGTATACAATTAAGTGTATCTCCACATAATTCACTGATGAGAATTGATACTGAAAATGAATCGAAACAAGCGCATGGATTCATTATTTCTTCTAATATTAAACATAAATTACACTCAGAAGGACAACTCTGTTTTAATTTACTGATAGATCCAGCCAATCCCCTATGCCATCTATTATCACATCAGATGATGGGTTCAGATATAATATATTTAAGTCAAGAATCATCCGATTTGATAGCAAATTATTTTATTAATTGTTTACAATCAGAAACCACTCCAGATATCTTTATCCTAAACAACCTATTAGGCGAAATAGAAGACTGTCACTGTTATCAGGATAAACGGATCATGAAAGCTGCCTCCCTTATCACTGAATTACCCGTTAAATGTATATCCTCCCGTGAAATATCAGATCAGCTTTATTTATCTGAAAGTCGGTTCTTACATCTATTTAGGGAAAAAATGGGGACTAATTTCCGCAGTTATCTATTATGGAAACGCCTACATCATGCTATTAATGAGATACATTTATCGGACTCACTGACGTTATTAGCTTGTAATAGCGGATTTTCCGACAGTGCACATTTCAGTCGTACCTGTATGATGCTATATGGGTTAAGGCCCTCTGAATTAAAAAATGCCAGTATGAATAGAACGCAACAAGCACAAAAAAAACAATCCAATTTATCATTAGCGTTAGCAGGCGTAAATTTCTCAAAACAGAATATCTGAACCACGAATAAATAGTATTTTTGATAAATTATCTAAAATAAATAAATTCTATTTATATTTGTCATTATCAAAGCCAGTATGTAGCGATTCTGTATCATTCTATTCGTAATATTATGCAATTTTAGTAATGATACAGAATTCAGAACAACACCATAATAATACCATCCAATAATTCACGAATTCACGAATTCACGAATTCACAACAAATAAAACATACAGAGTGAAATATCACTATCCTGTATTAATTATTCATTTTAATGATACATGCTCTCTTAGATAATTTTCTACCCATTTAGCTACTCGGCTTGTATCTTTATAAGCACCTAACATAAGTTCAGAACCACGACTACTCAACCATTTCCGTCCGACGATAAATAACCCAGGGTAAGGTGTTTTCCCACCTTCTTCATGCCCATTTTTACAAATAAATCCGTTAGTATCCGCAGCACCGGGAAGAGTTAACCACACCGTATTATCTTTATACCCCAAACACCAGATAACAGTATCGACCTCATATTGATTGCCAGACAAATCACATAACTTATTATCTTTTATATCAACTAATCTATTCGCTATTTTTATACCAAAAGCGGCTAACCGGTGGTTTTTCAGCTCTCCACAAGGAATGGGATTACGCCGCCGCATGATTTTCCCTACCAGACTGTAATAATTGGCAAACAACAGACCACTTTTACTTAACCACCAAAAGATATCTTTGCCCATTATTCTATTAGGTAGGAGGGGACGGGAAGAACCACAAAATAACGTCACCTTCGCCGTCGCCGCTAAATCTTTGGCAATCTGGCGACCACTGGCGCCATCACCAACAATAGCGACTCTGCTGCCTGCTTTAATTTGTTTAGGTTCCTGATATTGATCCGCCCCAATTTGTTGTATATCAATAGACAGTTGCTCAGAAAGTACCGGAATATCAGCTAATTGATTAGCACCTGTTGCATTAACCAGACAAGGTGCATCAAATACTTTCCCGTCTTTTGTTTTAACGCTATAGCCACTTTTATCATGCTTCACTTCAACCACTTCAGTTTGAGTATGTATCGTCAGGTTATGGTGTGAAGCATAACGCTCAAGGTAATCAGCAACTTCATGCTTATCCGGATAGCCATCTTCAATTCCAGGAAACGGCAGGCCATGAAGCTGAGTCATACCACGTGAAGTGAATAACAACATATTATCAGGGCGTCTGCGCCACACATCACCAATACGCGCCTCTCGCTCTAATATGCAGACATTAATATTCTTAGCCACGAGAATAGCAGCTAAACTTAATCCGGCTTGACCGGCACCCACAATTAAGCAATCCATTTTCATCATGCGTACTCGTTTTTAATTCGGAATTTATCTATATTTTATTTTTATCACTATCTCAATCTTAGGACAATGAAAAAATTTATAAAAAAACATTCAATAGATCAAAAAACAACGGACTTCACAAAAATATAAAACACAATAAAAAAAACCTCTTGAATTAACTGGTCATATTCGTATTGAAGTGAGCATTTTGAATAAATCAGCTGTTTTTATCATAATTTTAACAATATTGACAGATCCATATAATAATCAGAACAATAATATAGCCAATTTATTCAATAAAATGGAATTATTAATCACTATCCTTTTTTCCTACGTAACTTATGCTTTATTGCTATAACTTATAATAAACGAAAGATGAGTTTATCGACTCTTTACCCTACCGGAGATGAAAAAATGCAAAATATCAAAAGTATATATGATGGTATAAAATCCCGTGGAGGCAATCCGCTGAAATGGTTAATGGCAGATGTCGACTTTCTCTATAAGCTGTCCAAAGAAGAGCAGCAAGAGTTAAAAACCTGTCTACTTAAAGATGCGTTTCATTTTCATTATCACAATAACCCTTACTATAGAGATATTTGTGAAAAACAAGGTATTAAGCCAGAAGATATCCAGGGTTATAATGATTTAGTTCTCATCCCACTGATACCTGTTGCAACTTATAAATCAGCCGAAAGTCATCGCTTATTAAGCAAACCACTCTCTGAAATCGAACATGAAATGCGTTCAACCGGTACGAGCGGAATTCCCAGCGTTTATCGTCGTTGCCACGATACGATGGACCACACAGTACTGGCTGTTTATTCTAATTATCGCAGCATGTTCAAATTATCTGGTGGCGCAGGCCTATGCTTATGCCCTTCAACAGAAGATATTCCAGAAATGGCGCTGGTCAAGATCTTTAATTTCCTCACAGGTTTGTTAGATACCCGACGCTATATGATTAATCAGGATCGCTTTTCCCCAGAAGACGCACTGAATCAATTAATCCAGTGGAAAGGCAAATTCACCCGGCATTTAATTGGCCCTCCATTCATGATCCACCGTTTTATTACTTTCTTAAAAGAGAATAACACCAAACTCACTTTAGATCGCGATAGCATGGTGATTACGATGGGAGGCTGGAAACGTTTTACCGGGGATATGATCTCCCGCGGCGAATTAAATGCAGATATCGAAGAATGGATGGGAATTCCAGTATCCCGAACACGTGACATGTATGGTCTGGTTGAAGCAAACGTTCTCGCCATAGAAGATGAATATAACCATAAACATGTTCCTCCTTATATTCATTTCTCCGTCCGTGATCCTAATGATTTATCACGCGAACTACCTGATGGTGAAACAGGGCAATTGGTGATCTTGGATCCACTTTCTGTTTCCACCCCAGGTATGTTACTGACAGAAGATTTGGTCTACTTGCGTACCGATCCTAACAAATCCTGGCGTAATTCTCAGCGGATTCAGTTTGTTATGCGTACTGCTGCCGCTAAAGAGTTTGGTTGTTGTGCAGTCAACCTTGAGAGAAAAATGTCAGATGATGAAACTGCCCCAACTACACCCGCTGTATAAATAGCAAGGTGGAATTATGTTTAACAACATCATTATTGACAACTTTTGCAATCCTGACTGCCAGGGGACGTTATCCAGCCCCACAATTAAACTGGCGTTAGGCAACCCTGTCTGTGGTGACAAGGTTGATATCGACCTGACACTGGATAGCCAAGGGCGGGTAAATAACGCCTGTTTCCGCGCATGGGGATGCACAGCATCCCTGGCAATGTCGAACCAGTTTTGTCGCCACGTTAAAGGTAAGACTCTCGAAGAATTGAACGCATTATCACCTGAAGGAATTGATGCGTTATTAGGTGAGTTAGAACCCGCCCAACAGCACTGCCTTGATATGCTGCATAAGCTATTTGAGCAGCTAAAGGGAAAAATATGACAAGCCTATACTTCGACTACAACGCCACAACACCGCTAAGTGTTAAAGCCCAGTTGGCGATTAAAGATGCTTTGTCTGTTTTTGCTAATCCGTCTAGCCACTACAGCTTAAGCGACATGGCTAAAAATTTGCTCACTGACGCCAGAAGATCTATGGCGTCATTAATGGGCACTGTACCTGAACAAATCCTGTTTACATCAGGAGGAACCGAAAGTAATAATCAGGCATTGTCCAGCCTGTTAGCAACGCTTCCCGGTTCGGATCTGTCTGCACATCATGTTATTAGCTCTTCTATCGAGCATCCGTCTGTCCTGGCGCCATTACTCTGGTACCAGCAACGCGGGTTGCAACTGACGCTGATCGATCCTGATAATCAAGGGCGGATAAATGTACAAAGCATCCGGGAAAACCTGCGACCACAAACACGCCTGATCACATTGATGGCGGTTAACAACGAAACCGGTGTGATACAGCCCTATGAAGCTGTCGCCTCTTTAGCAAAAGAGGCCGGTATCTATTTACATATAGATGCAGTACAGGCTATTGGCAAACTTCCTTTTAGCTGTGACGCTCTTCCTGGCATAACGACTGTCTCTTTCTCCGGCCATAAGTTTAATGGCCCTAAAGGTATTGGTGGGCTCTATCATGCGCCAGGTATTCAATTGAGCCCCTTGCTGCACGGTGGCGGACAAGAACAAGGAATACGCAGCGGCACTGAAAACACTCTGGGCCTTGCAGGACTGGCGGCGGCAGCTAAAGAATCACTGAATGGATTGCAAGAACATTTCAATACCTGCAAAACGCTCAGAGAAACCTTGCTATCTCTGCTAGAGCAGCACCATGTTAGCTACCTAATTAATGGCAATACAAACCCAGCATTTCAGGCCCCCTGGACACTGAATTTAAGTTTCCCTGGGGTCCGTGCTGAATCATTAGCCAGCAGACTGGATTTATGTCACGGAGTCTCTTTATCTTTAGGATCAGCCTGTAGCAATAACAAATCAACACAACGTTCTCATGTTCTGGCGGCGATGGAGCTACCTAATGATCGTATCGATAGCGCAGTACGTATCAGCTTTGGATATACCACAAGCCAAAATGATATTGAGATGCTGGCTAGCGCGATTAAACAAGAAACTGATAACTTGCTGAAAATTTCGGGGAAACCGTTAAACACTCAGGAATAACAGCAAAACTGTATTTAAAAGACGGTGTAGCAGGAATAACTTATTTATTAACCATTAATACCTATATTACTGCACTTAAGCTCCGCCAACATTTCTTTATATTTTAAGGGGATATTAATATGAAACTGTTTGAATTACTGCAATCTCAAATTACTGAATTAACTGATATCGAACCAGAGGATATCACCCTTGACACCCCGCTCGATGATATTCACCTGGTAAGTCTGGATTTTGTCTCTATTCAGGTTGCTTTAAAAAGAGAAATGGGTATTCAGCTGAATTTCGATAAATTCCAGCGAAATGAAACAACGACAATCGGTGATTTTGTCAATTATGTCCGTGAATTAACAAAATAATCATTATTAATGTCTTTGGATGTTAGCTGGCTATGACATATCACAGCATGGCTAACATTCATTTTTGTGATGCTTTTATCTACCAATCCTATTATTTGGTTGTATTAAAAAATAAAGCATGTCACCAGGAACTTACCTTTGGAGATAATGTTTCATGAATTTTCAAACTGGCTACCGCCGCGTTGCCATCACAGGCTATGGCTCTATCTGTTCTCTTGGGCAAAATACCCAGGAAATTTGGGATGCAATCCTAAACTATCGTGTAGGCTACAAAAAGGAAGTTCACCCAGATGCTTCTGTCGTAGCAAAATTCTTCGGCAACATACCTTTTTCTCCTGATGTATCACGGTTTTCCAAAAAGCTGCTAAAGAACCTTCCCAAATTCAGCAAACTTGGGCTGATTGCTGCCGATGAAGCGATCAAAATGGCATTTGGTCACGATAAAGCCGCCCTTGATGAAAGCTATTCCCCTTTTGAACGAGGTGTCATTTTTGGTACTGGCTGGGGAGGAGAAGATGCAACCGTCGAAAACAGCAATTCCTATGCTGACCAAGGTATTGCCTCACCCATGACAAATATTATGTCTATGCACAGCGTAGGTACGGCGGCTATTTCAATGAACTGGAATCTACGGGGATATCAGAATACCCCGGTGGCAGCTTGTGCAACAGGCAGTATGGCAATAGGTGATGCTTTTGAACTTATCCGTAGCGGACGCACTAAAATGATGCTGGCAGGGGGCGGTGAAAGTATCAGAGATCCATTCATCGTCTGGAGCATTGATATTCTTGGCGCACTGAGCAAAGAACAAGAATCTGTCGAAAAAGCTTGCTGTCCATTCAGCAAAGATCGCAGTGGCTTTGTGATGTCAGAAGGTGCAGCAATATTATGTCTTGAAGATTATGACAGTGCTGTTGCCAGAGGAGCCAAAATACTGGCGGAAGTCGTCGGTTATGGAAATTACTCTGACGCATCAGATATGACAGCACCGGCACCAGATTGCCAAGGGCGGGTTATGGCAATTCAGGCGGCCCTGGAACAGGCCAAACTCTCCGCGTCAGATATTCACTATATCAATGCCCACGGCACATCAACCCCGTTAAACGACATTAACGAAACCGATGTTTTAAAAATGAGCCTAGGAGAACACGCCTACCGTACTCCTACTTCCAGTACAAAATCCTACACAGGCCATCTTATTGCCGGGGCAGGAGCAATTGAGTCCATTTTCTGTATTAAAGCAATGGAAACCGCAACTATTCCCGCGACTATGCATTTGAATAATCCTGATCCACTCTGCGATCTGGATTACGTACCCAACACCCACCGAACTAACCAAGTTATTGATACTAGTTTAAATGTTAACTATGGATTCGGTGGCACAAACTGTGCACTTATTTTCAGGAAAGCCGACAGATGAACGTTCAATTCAGTAAAAAAGATCTCAGTCAATGGGCTAAATTCTCTGGAGATTATAACCCCATCCATTTTGATGAAAAAATCGCAAAAGAAGTCGGATTAGGCGGTATTGCCGTACACGGTATGCTGGCAATGATCCCTCTCAAAAGCGGATACGATTACCTGTCACAACCAAACGAGGGAATGGGCAGACAGTGGCACGTTAATTTGCGAAATCCAGTGCCTCTGGATGCCTGCTATTGTGTCAAAACTAAACATACTGACCTGAGTGGGAAAACGACCTTTAACCTGCAAGATGAAACAACAAGCCTGAAGCCTTTGGTTGGTCATTATAGTCGTTTCGATTTTTCGGAAAAAACCGGCTTTCCTGAAAAACCACAGTGTCAAGTTCCGATACAAGAGACAATAAAAAAATCCATTGAATTCAAAAGCACCTTCCCCGAAGTCAATGAGTTCTGGATTTTTCTTGATGCCCTGATTTTTTATCTTTTCATGCAGCAAAGTGCAAAAACGGCACTAGCCACGGAATTTAAAACCTATTTCGGCAAACAGGGACATGATGAAATATGCCTCAAAAACCTTATCGTGTTGCATGTTATGCATACAGTGAGTTTTTCTCCAGCCCTACTCAATCGTCAAATCCCGGATGAAATGCCAAGCATCGAATATACGATCCTACCTAAGGATACATTCGACGTTGATGGTTCGTTATACGGTACGTTGGAAATCCCGATTTGGCTGAATGGAGAAATCTCTTTAGTTGTTGAAATGAGTCTGATGGGAACAACAAAAAGAAAGCAGGTTGCCAACTAAGGTTTGATGAATTCTGTACGGACAAACGGATGGCATAAAAATTTAGAGGAATAACTTAATGAATATCAACGCACCTTGGGTTTTTGTTTCAGGAGGATCACGTGGCATTGGCAAAGGCATAGTAAAAATGCTGGCTGCGCAAAACTACCATGTGGTTTTTACCTACAAATCAAGCATAGATGAAGCGCAAACACTTTGTCAGGAAATTAAGCAGCAAGGTCACAGTTGTGAAGGCCATCAATGTGATGTCTCAAACGCGAAAGAAGTCTCAACCCTGTCGGCAGAACTTATCTCACAGTATGGTTCTCCCTATGCAATCATCAATAACGCCGGAATTACACAAGATGCGTTGCTGATAAATATGAAAGAAGAAGAGTGGCACAACGTGATTTCCACCAATCTTTCTTCTGTTTATTTAGTCAATCACGCTTTTCTCCCTGAAATGATTATGGCTGGGGAAGGCTGCATTATCCACATGAGCTCGGTCACCGCATTTAAAGCTAACTCAGGGCAAGTTAACTACGCAGCAACCAAAGCCGCAATGATCGGCATTACCCGCTCATTAGCTGTTGAAGTTGGTCGATTTAATGTTCGGGTCAATACCGTTGCACCAGGCTTGATTGACACTGAAATGCTGAATCATATTCCAGCACCACATAGGAAAAAACTGTTATCTAACATTCCATTGGGTCGCTTGGGCTCAGTGGAAGATATTGCTATGACCATCAATTTCCTCCTCAGCCCTGGAGGACGCTACATTACCGGGCAAACATTCGTCATTGATGGCGGAATGACAGCCTGACCAGTTAAGCAATGAATATCAATGGGCTTGTCTCCATATCCTGCGGTTATTTGTACCCAGATAAATATCTGGGTACTTAAAAAATGCCGTTAATCATTGCCAAATAGCCAATCCAGTCTCTCTGATAAATGTTAATAACGATAATAAATAATTTTAATACTAATAATACTTGTGGCATTAAGTGCTAAATATTACCAATTTTCATTTTATCAAGACGAGAAGAGCTTGACCTTGTAGTCAACTCCAAGGTGTTTAATCAAGCATAAACACATTAATAGTCTAATTTATTTTTGATCACAGTTATGGGAGAGGAACATGGCCGAAGAAATAGAATCAGTTCCAGTACAATCACCTCCGCTTAATGAGAAAAAATCAAAGCGAAAGCTAGCATTGATCCTCGCAACTCTCTTATTTGTTTTTGCCGGATTAGGTTACTTTGCCTACTGGTTTGTTGCATTACGCTATCATCAGGCTACTGATGATGCCTACGTTGTCGGTAATCAGGTGCAAGTGATGGCTCAAATCACCGGTAGCGTAACGTCTATCCATGCCGATAATACAGATTTCGTTCAGCAAGGAGACTTTCTGCTACGTTTAGACTCTGTTGATGCAGAACATGCTTTTGAACGGGCGAAAAATATATTGGCTAATAGTGTCAGACAAACTCACCAAACCATCATCGATAATGAAAAGCTGCTGGCTAATATTGAACTAAAACAGACTGCGCTACAGCAGGCTCAGGATGATTTAAAACGACGTGAACATCTGGGGCTCACCGGTGCTATTGCCAAAGAAAATCTGATTCATTCCCGTAATAGTGTTCAAATGGCAAAGTCTGAGCTGAATGTCGCCCAACAACAATATTATGCCAACAAAGCGTTAGTTATAGACACTCCATTGGAACAACAGCCAGCCATTAAACTCGCCGCTTCCCAGCTCCGAGATGCATGGTTAACCTTACAGCGCACTCAGATTATCGCGCCGGTGACAGGTTACATTTCACGCCGCAGTGTTCAGGTCGGCTCACAAATAAAAAGCGGCGCCCCGCTGATGGTTATCGTACCGGCAGATCAACTCTGGGTCGAAGCTAACTTCAAAGAGGTTCAACTCGCCAATGTGCGTATTGGTCAGCCGGTAACTCTGATTAGCGATTTCTATGGCAATGATGTCATTTATCGAGGCCGAATAGTTGGTCTTGATATGGGGACCGGCAGTGCATTTTCCTTACTGCCGGCACAAAACGCCACCGGTAACTGGATCAAAGTGGTTCAACGTTTGCCTGTCCGTGTTGAACTGGAAGCACAACAACTTATTGATCATCCTTTACGAATTGGTTTATCCATGCACGCCACTGTCGATACCAGAAATCAGGATGGTCTGGTCCTTTCTGATACCCCCCGTAAAGGCATTGTTTATGAAACCAACTCCTTGTCTTACAACACCGGAGAAATTGATCGGCTAATTAACGAAATCATTCAAGCTAACAACAGTAAAGATGAGTGAGGTTAACATGCTAAAAGAGCCACTATCAGGAGCCAAACTTGGCTGGCTAACCCTGGCTTTAGCATTAGCCGCTTTTTTACAAATATTGGATCTGACCATTGCTAACGTTGCAATATCAACAATTGCCGGAGACTTGGGTTCTTCAGTATCGCAAGGCACCTGGGTAATTACTTCATTTGCTGTTGCTAACGCGATTTCTATTCCATTAACGGGCTGGTTAGCTAAACGGTTTGGGGAAGTCCGGGTCTTTTTAATATCAATGCTATTGTTTGTCATAACCTCCTGGCTGTGTGGTATCTCCAATAGCCTGGAAATGCTGATCATTTCCCGCATTCTGCAAGGCATCTCAGCCGGGCCAATCATGCCTCTTTCGCAAAGTTTGTTACTAAACAACTATCCTCCGTTAAAACGCAATATGGCGCTGGCATTGTGGTCAATGACTATCGTTGTCGCTCCAGTTTGTGGTCCAATACTCGGCGGTTGGATCAGTGACAGCTATCATTGGGGATGGATATTTCTAATCAACGTCCCGGTAGGCTTTGCCGCCATCGCTATCACTTGGATGTTGTTAAAAGATCGGGAAACTGAAACAAAGGTTAGGCCAATTGATGCTGTAGGGCTTATTTTATTAGTTACGGGCGTCGGTTGTTTTCAGTTATTGCTTGATCGAGGAAAGGAACTTGACTGGTTCAACTCAACAGAGATTATTGTATTAGCGATTATCGCGGCTATTGCCGTGACTTTCCTGATTATCTGGGAACTGACCGACGATGATCCGATCATTGATTTATCACTCTTTAAATCACGTAATTTTACTATTGGTACTTTATGTATCAGTTTGGCCTTTTTACTTCACATCGGTACCCTAGTTCTGCAACCTCAGTTATTACAAATGGTCTTTGGTTATACTGCCACCTGGGCAGGGTTAGTTATGGCCCCATTAGGGGTAGTTCCCATAATACTTGCTCCGCTCATTGGCCGTTTCAGTTCAAAAATCGATATGCGTTATTTGGTTATGTTCAGCTTTATCGTTTTTGCCCTGTGCTTTTTTTGGCGAGCTCATACCTTCGAGCTGTCAATGGACTTTGCCACCGCAGCCTGGCCACAATTTATTCAAGGCTTTGCTATTGCTTGTTTAATTATGCCGCTAACAGCCATTATATTATCCGACGTTGAACCGGATAAAATCGCCTCCGCGGGTAGCTTGTTCAACTTTTTACGCACTCTGGCAACATCTGTGGGTACTTCAATTACGACGACCATGTGGTCCCGCCGTGAAGCTGTCCACCACGTTCAGTTAACTGAATCAATAACCCCCCATAACCCTATTGCCCAGCAAGCCTATCAAAAAATGGAACAATTAGGGATGTCACAAGCTCAAGCTAGTAGCTCTCTGGCACGTGAAGTCACTAATCAGGGATTGATTATTGCCGCCAACGAGATTTATTGGCTATTTGGGTTTATTTTTCTGATTTTGCTGTTCTTTATCTGGCTGGCAAAACCCACGGTTGGAGCAAAGAAATAACATGATGATCAATAAAACAAAATAAACTGGATGACTACCTCATCAGCACTAATAACCATAGTTAAAGAATCCAGGACTATTCCCAGTGAAACCTCAGTGAATAAAAAACTTTATCAAAATAGCACCTTTCAAGGCGCTATTTTGTTGTTCTACGAAACATGTTTTTTCATCGTCAAAATGCTTATCATCATCCAGCTGTTTCAGATGACTGACTGACCCATTAAAAAGAATTTAAACGCAGGAGTATCCGTTTCATCGTGATACCCATAGCCCAACGCATCAAGGTGACGCTTAAAACGCACTTCTGTTCCTGACAATTCAAATGCCGCTAACACCCGACCATAATCAGTACCATGATTGCGATAATGAAATAATGTAATATTCCAGTAAGTTCCCAACGTTTGCAGAAACTTCAGCAAGGCCCCCGGTGATTCAGGGAACTCAAAACTATACAAACGCTCACTCAATGGCTTAGATGGACGACCACCGATCATATAGCGGACATGTAATTTCGCCATTTCATCATCTGAAAGATCTGCAACCTGATATCCTGCGGTGCATAATTCCTTGATGATTTCCTGTCTCTCCACTTCACCACGACTCAATCGGACACCAACAAAAAGACAAGCTTGTTCAGGATCCGCATCCGTATAGCGGTAATTAAACTCTGTTACCGCCCGATCGCCCAATTTCTGACAAAAACGCAGAAAACTACCCTTTTGTTCAGGAATAGTCACGGCCAACAGTGCTTCCCGTTGCTCCCCCAATTCACAGCGCTCAGAAACATAACGTAACCCGTGGAAATTTACGTTAGCACCGGAAAGAATGTGTGCCAGCCGCTCACCTTTGAGCTGATGCTGCTGAACATACTTTTTCAATCCAGCCAGTGCCAATGCACCGGATGGTTCAGCAATTGCACGCACATCTTCAAACAGATCTTTTACCGCAGCACAAATGGCATCACTGTCCACCGTGATAACATCATCCACATATTGCTGACACAAACGAAAAGTTTCATCACCGATACGTTTAACAGCAACACCTTCAGCAAACAGACCAACTCTTGGTAAATTTACCGGATGCCCGGCTTCCATCGCTGCTTTCAGGCAAGCTGAATCTTCCGCTTCCACCCCAATAATTTTAATTTCTGGCATCAGTTGCTTAATCAACACAGCAACTCCAGCAACTAAACCGCCACCGCCAACAGGCACAAAGATTCGATCCAGATGCACATCTTGTTGCAGAAGTTCCATCGCCAGTGTCGCCTGACCTGCGATGACATCAGGATGATCAAACGGCGGAACAAAGGTATAACCTTCCTTCTGTGCCATTTCTATTGCTTTAGCTTTAGCTTCATCAAAATCGGCACCATATAACAGAACTTCTCCACCGAAACTACGGACTGCATCGACCTTGATATCCGCAGTGGCAACCGGCATAACAATCAGGGATTTAATTCTCAGGCGATTGGCAGAAAGCGCAACCCCCTGAGCATGGTTACCAGCTGATGCCGTAATCACCCCCCGGTTTTTTTGTTCCTCAGTCAAACCCGCAATCATAGTGTAAGCGCCACGAAGCTTGAAACTGTGAACAGGCTGCCGGTCTTCCCGTTTTACCAAAATAGTGTTTTCCAAACGGGTAGAAATTTTCTTCATTTCCTGTAAAGGCGTCACCTGAGCAACTTCATAGACAGGCGCGCTTAACGCCGCTTTCAAGTACTCTGCACCATTTGGTGCAGAAGTTAAGGGACGGAATGCAACCATGCAATTATCCCCCTAGCTTAGATTTATCGCGGACAGCCCCTTTATCCGCGCTGGTCGCCAATGAAGCATAAGCTCTCAGGGCAAAAGATACCTGGCGCTCGCGGGATTTCGGCGTCCACGCATTATCTTCGCGGGTAAGTTCCACCGTTTTACGGGCAGCAAGTGTCTTTTCATCCACATCAAGTTGGATTTTCCGCAGTGGAATATCAATATCAATGATATCGCCATCTTGGACCAAACCGATCAAGCCACCATTAGCGGCTTCTGGCGAAACGTGGCCTATCGATAAACCAGAGGTACCACCGGAGAAACGGCCATCTGTAATCAATGCACAGCTTTTACCCAATCCCATAGATTTCAGATACGTCGTCGGATACAGCATCTCCTGCATTCCCGGCCCCCCTTTTGGTCCTTCGTAACGAATGACGACCACATCACCAGCAACAACTCTACCCCCCAGGATCGCATCAACCGCATCTTCCTGACTTTCATAAACTTTAGCTGGCCCACGAAATGTCAAGCTGTTCTCATCAACACCGGCGGTTTTTACAATACAGCCATCTATAGCCAAATTGCCAAACAAAACTGCAAGGCCACCATCCTGACTGTATGCATGTTTGAGGTCACGGATACAACCTTCTACACGGTCAATATCCAAAGAAGGCCAACGGCAATTCTGTGAAAATGCCTGAGTAGTACGGATACCCGCTGGACCTGCTGAATACATTTTCTTTACCAATTCATCTGCCGTCAGCATCACATCATACTGCTCAAGCGTTTGCAGCAAATTCAACCCCAAAACATTTTTAACCTGACGATTCAACAGACCGGCTCTATCCAGCTCACCTAAAATACCCATCACACCACCCGCACGATGGACATCTTCCATATGGTATTTTTGTGTGCTTGGGGCAACTTTGCACAAATGAGGAATCTGACGAGACAGACGGTCAATATCCACCATAGTAAAATCAACCTCCCCTTCCTGTGCCGCAGCCAGTAAGTGAAGTACAGTATTTGTTGAACCGCCCATGGCAATATCCAGCATCATCGCATTTTCAAATGCAGCTTTCGTTGCGATATTACGCGGCAGAGCGCTGTCATCATCTTGCTCATAGTAGCGCTTAGTCAGCTCGACAATACGTTTGCCCGCGTTCAGAAATAGCACCTTACGATCCGCATGAGTCGCCAGTAACGAACCGTTCCCGGGCTGAGACAGCCCCAGAGCTTCTGTCAAACAATTCATAGAGTTAGCAGTAAACATCCCAGAACAGGAACCACAGGTTGGGCAAGCTGAACGCTCAATCTGATGACTATCCTCGTCACTGACATTAGGATTTGCACCTTGAATCATGGCATCGATCAAATCCAATTTGATAATCTGATCCGACAATTTTGTTTTACCGGCTTCCATGGGGCCACCGGAAACAAAAATCGCAGGAATATTCAAGCGCAAGGCTGCCATCAACATACCTGGTGTGATTTTGTCACAGTTAGAAATACACACCATGGCATCAGCACAGTGAGCATTCACCATATATTCGACAGAATCAGCGATCAATTCGCGTGATGGCAGAGAATAGAGCATACCGCCATGCCCCATTGCGATACCGTCATCCACCGCTATTGTATTGAACTCTTTTGCAACACCACCTGATGCTTCAATCTGCTCGGCAACCAATTTACCTAAGTCCCGCAAATGAACATGCCCCGGTACAAATTGAGTAAATGAGTTAACTACCGCAATAATTGGTTTACCGAAATCTGCATCGGTCATCCCTGTCGCACGCCATAAAGCGCGGGCCCCAGCCATATTGCGGCCATGAGTCGTGGTGGCAGAACGGTACTTAGGCATTATTCTTCACTCCCGTGTTATCAAAACAGGCGGGGAACGAACCGCCCGTTAAATTATTTATAGTTTTATTAAGGATTTACTGGATCTAACCAGCCCCATTTATCTTCTGTTGTGCCATCAAACAAACCAAAGAATGCTTGCTGAATCTTCTTGGTGACTGGCCCACATTTACCAATACCAACCTGAATATCATCAACACTGCGAACAGGTGTGATTTCAGCCGCTGTACCAGACATAAAAACTTCATCCGCCAGATACAGAGATTCGCGCGACAATACCTGTTCACGAACTTCCAACCCCAAATCTTTCGCTAGTTTGATAATGGCATCACGGGTAATTCCTGGTAATGAAGCTGAGGTAAAGGGTGGAGTGAACAATACACCATCTTTTACTTCAAACAGATTTTCACCCGCGCCTTCAGAGATATAACCATAAACATCCAGAGCAATACCTTCCTGATATCCATGACGACGGGCCTCACTACCAACCAAAAGAGAAGACAGGTAGTTACCACCCGCTTTGGCAGCCGTTGGTATTGTATTTGGCGCCGCACGGTTCCATGAAGAAACCATAGCATCAATTCCTTGATCCAATGCATCTTCTCCCAAATAAGCTCCCCACGGGAAAGCGGCAATAATGACATCAGTTTTATAACCGGCGGGTGGATTAACCCCCATTCCAACATCCCCAATAAAGACCAGTGGACGTATATAAGCACTGACTAAATTATTTTTACGAAGAGTTGCCCGGCACGCTTCCATCAATTCATCAACACTCTGACTCACGGGCATACGGTAAATCTTTGCAGAATCATGTAAACGCTGCATATGCTCACGATGGCGGAAAACGACTGGCCCTTTATAAGAGTCATAGCAGCGAACTCCCTCAAAAACCGACGTACCGTAATGTAAAGCATGTGACATTACGTGAACTTTAGCATCTGCCCAAGGAACCATCTCGCCATTGAACCAAATGTAATCGGATTGCTTCGTCATTCTCTTATTCCTTTATTTCTACGTTATGCACGTATTAATTGTGATTTCGGTTGCAGAATCTTGACACCAGCGACATCCACTAATTTAGTCAATTGTGAAGACAACAAATTAACAGATCTTTGGCTGGCAACAATTAATTCGATATTAACATTATAGCCATCCATTGTTTGATCCATATTCATTGAACATATCTGAAATCCACGATGACGCGTTACTCGTAAGATACGTTCTAATATTTCAGGGCAGGAACGAGCCTGGATTGCAAGTTGATGCTGCATCATAATGATTTCTCCAACATAGTTTCATTGCTTGCACCGGGAGGAACCAACGGCCAAACATTTTCTAATTCCTCAATGGATACCTGTAATAAATACGGTCCCTTACTGTTGAATAACGCATCCAAAGCTTCATCAATCTGTGATTTATCAGTGATATGTTGCCCAGGAATACCAAAAGCTTTCGCTAATGCGACAAAATCAGGGTTATCCGTTAATGTTGTTTCGCTATATCGTTTATCAAAAAACAGTTCCTGCCATTGCCGCACCATTCCCAGCCGCTGGTTATCCAACAGTAAAATTTTTACTGGTAACTGTTTGCGTTTAATTGTCCCCAATTCCTGAACATTCATCATGAAAGAACCATCACCGGATACACAGATCACCATATCCTCTGGTCGGGCAATTTGAGCACCAATCGCAGCAGGGATACCAAATCCCATCGATCCCAGCCCACTGGATGTAATAAAATTTTCAGGCCCATCAAAAGTCATATGTTGAGCTGTCCACATCTGATGCTGTCCAACATCGGTGGTAACAACCGTGTTTAATGTTTTACGATCTGAAACCTGCTTCAATAACAAAGGTGCATAGATAGCCTCCCCCTGATGATCGTAGCACCAAGGATATTCAGCCTTCAGACGCTTAACTTCCTGCTGCCAGGACATAATTGATATTGGTTGCTGTAAACGAGGCAACAACGCTTTTAAATCCCCCAGCAATGACACATGAGCCTGACGTAATTTCCCCAGCTCTGCCGGATCGATATCCAGATGAATAACTTTTGCATTCGGTGCAAAGGTATTGAGTTTGCCAGTCACACGATCATCAAAACGGGCACCTGCGGCAATTAGCAAATCACATGACTGAACAGCAAAATTTGCAGCTTTCGTACCATGCATCCCAAGCATTCCCAGATAACATGGATGTTCAGTATCAGCAGCACCCAAACCTTTCAACGTGGAAACAACCGGCATACCTGTTTTCGCAACAAAATTACGCAAAACAGAAACTGACTGAGACATACCGACTCCGCCGCCAACATACAGCACTGGCTTTGCCGCAGCCGCAATCATCTTCCGGGCTTGTTCTAATTCATTTTCAGTACAGGGTATATCTTGCTCAACAGGAACCAGATGTGGGGTTAAATTTCCCTCTTTCAGCTGAATATCTTTAGGAATATCAACCAAAACCGGGCCAGGTCGACCACTGGTTGCAATAGAAAAGGCTTCAGCCATAATTTGAGGTAAATTTTCCAGGGAGTCCACTAAGAAGCTGTGTTTGGTGCAAGCAAGGGAGAGACCTAAAACATCGACTTCCTGAAAGGCATCAGTTCCAATCAATTCAGAACTAACCTGACCAGTGATAGCGACAACAGGAATAGAATCTAACAACGCATCAGCCAATCCAGTGATTAAGTTTGTTGCCCCCGGCCCGGATGTGGCAATACAGACTCCCGGCTTACCGCTGGCTCTCGCATAACCAATTGCAGCCATAACAGCGCCCTGTTCATGCCGACAAAGTAAGTGCTCCACGCCACCATCGTACAAAGCATCGTAAACCGGCATGATTGCACCACCAGGGTAGCCGAAAACCTGATCAATACCCTGCGTTCGTAATGCTTTTACAACCCACTGCGCCCCGTTCATTTTTCATATCCCCTGTGTTTACCCTGTGAGACAAGATTTTGTTCTGTTGTATGTTTTTGTCTCTAACTGATTTTTGCTTGCCAAAAAAAAACCCCCGCGCCTTTCGGTGCGGGGGTCTTCGAGAGATCTGGCTGTTCGTCTAAGCCTTTCTTCGTCCAAGTGCAGCCCCGCACGGTGGGATAATAATCACCACCACGCTGACGATAACTAGGCTAATCACTTGGACGAATATGTTCATAATCTTGACCGTTTTAACTCGTTTGTTTAATCTATATTTAAGAGTTATCACGTTCTTCATAGCTTGACAACTTTTATTTTGTTTTATTCTTCAGCATGAAAAAATATTGTTTATTTTCAATTAGATAATTACAAATTGGATTATTTTCCCATAAATGAATTAAATTTAGGTGATAAAATCCAGATTATTATATAAAAACAATATATCACATTAATAAATAACAAATAAAACAAACCATTCAGCTAAAACCAAATAAAGATCTTATTATTAATCACCTGGGTGACAACAATCCCAGTTAATAAATAAAGCAAAATATATAAAATACTAATTTAACCCACTGTGAAAATATATAAAATCACTATAATTAAATATAAAATTTGAATCCAAAACAAATAAAAAACCAATATCAAAACAATAAAAAACCATCATGGAAATAATATGAAAAATAAATTTCATGATTAAAATTACGAATATAAAACAAATAAAATCAATTAACTTAAATAAAAACCATCTAATGAAAACCTAATAAAAAAATTCTTTTAGTCACCTAGTAAAATATTTCTTAGAGCCGTCTCGCAAAAAAATAATAAGACACTATTTATTATCTCAATTCAGCCCATCATATGCGTTTTCTTACTAAGGAGAATAGGATGGCCCTCGCTGTTATTTATACCAGAGCGACGATAGGTATTCATGCCCCCATTGTTACTGTTGAAGCGCATATTAGTAATGGCTTACCTGGATTAACTCTGGTTGGTTTGCCTGAAACAGCCGTAAAAGAAGCAAGAGATCGTGTCAGAAGCGCGTTGATCAACAGCGGGTTTACCTATCCGCCTAAAAGAATCACCGTCAATCTTGCACCCGCAGACCTTCCCAAAGAAGGTGGCCGTTATGATTTGCCGATTGCTATCGCTATTCTGGCAGCTTCAGAACAAATACCTGCCGATAAACTGAACCGTTATGAATTTCTTGGTGAACTCGCGCTATCCGGGAGCTTACGGAGAGTTAATGGCGCAATTCCAGCTGCACTAAGCGCGGGAGACGCAGGCAGGCAACTTATTCTATCGACAGAAAACGGAACAGAGCTGGCAATCTTATCTCAGGATGCAACGTTAATGGCAGAACACCTCTTGCATATCTGCCACTTTCTTCAAGGAGAAAAACAACTGCTGACAACAACAATCCAGCATGAATTTTCAACAGAACAATCACAACCGGATCTTCAGGATATTATTGGTCAGGAACAAGCAAAACGCACACTGGAAATCGCAGCAGCAGGCGGACATAATCTTTTACTACTTGGCCCACCTGGGACAGGAAAAACGATGCTGGCAAGCCGCCTATGCAGTTTATTACCGCCATTAACAAACAAAGAAGCCCTTGAGGTTGCCGCTATCAATAGCCTGGTAGATACCTACCTTCCACCGGAACAATGGCATACACGCCCATTCAGAGCGCCTCATCACAGCTCTTCAATGGCAGCGCTGGTTGGCGGTGGTGGACTTCCTAAACCCGGTGAAATATCACTTGCTCACAACGGTGTGCTGTTTCTGGATGAACTTCCTGAATTTGAACGCAGAGTCCTTGATGCCCTCAGAGAACCACTGGAGTCAGGGGAAATAATCATATCCAGAGCCAGGGCAAAAGTTTGTTTTCCTGCTCAGGTTCAATTAATAGCAGCAATGAATCCCAGCCCTACAGGCCATCATCAAGGAATTCATAATCGAAGTAATCCTCAGCAAATACTTCGATACCTGGCAAAACTTTCCGGGCCTTTTTTAGATCGCTTTGATCTCTCAATTGAAGTTCCTCTGTTACCCATTGGAACATTGAGTAGCCCAGTTAGATCAAGCGAAAGCAGCAAAAATGTAAAATTAAGAGTACTGACAGCGCGAGAAATACAATTGAAACGCTGTGGAAAAATTAATGCTCATCTGAACAGTAAAGAGACCGAAGCATTTTGTAAACTCAAACCTAACGATGCCGTATTTCTGGAAGAAACACTAACAAAGTTAGGTCTTTCCATCCGGGCATGGCATCGAATTCTGAGGACATCCCGGACACTCGCCGACTTAGAAGGGAAAAAAGAGATAGAAAAACCACACATTATGGAAGCCTTAAGCTACCGTAGTATGGACAGGCTATTAATACAGTTACAAAAACAATCAGGTTAAAAATGAAAAAAGGGGCAAAGCCCCTGCACTCATAACTTGTGATGATATTAATCATCAGTGTCGGTATAGTCATCAGAAGAATCAACCTGAGGCTTACCACCTGACAGGGTATGAAAACGTTTTGGACGACTAATCCTTGCCAAATATTTGGTCCATACTTTTTCTTCCATCGTCACAGGCTGACGTTCACCACGGCAAACAGCAACAAACAGTTTTTCTATTTCTGTTTGAGGCTCACGTTTACCGAGATCTAACTCATTGAACGCATGACCATGACGCTCTAGCAATTGCGCCTCTTTAATGGTGAAATCGCCATGGCGGGAAAACCCGCGAGGATAATGTTTGTTATCAAAAAAACGATTAGTCGTGATGAAGCTTTCGGCCATCTGACACACTCCTAATTCTATTACTGTTACTATCATGCTAATTATGGCGCGGAGTATTAGATAGGCCTGGCGTTCTGTAAAACAAAACATTTAAATCTTAACGATAAAAATTATTGGAGAAACATGTGGACACCGAATTACTGAAAACCTTTCTGGAGGTCAGTAAAACTCGTCACTTTGGTCGGGCAGCCGAATCACTATACCTGACACAGTCAGCAGTCAGCTTTCGCATACGCCAATTAGAAAACCAATTAGGTGCTAATCTTTTCACACGTCATCGCAATAACATCCGTCTTACAGCCGCTGGCGAACGCCTTGTGCCGTATGCAGAATCACTGATGAATACCTGGCAGTTGGCTAAAAAAGAGATAACACATGCATCTCAACATACTGAATTGACAATTGGCGCTACCGCATCATTATGGGAAGCATATTTAACTCCTTGGCTACAGGATTTCTATAAAAGACATCAAGAACTAAGATTAGAATCCCGGGTTTCTACGCGGCAATCCCTTGTTAAACAACTTCATTCGCGTGAGTTAGATCTACTAATAACGACTGAACCACCTAAAATGGATGAATTCCAAAGCTTATTATTAGGAAATATTTGCCTGAAATTATTAACGACAGAAGAAAATCTGAAATACCAAATTGAAAACTACATCAAATTAGAATGGGGAGCTGATTTCCATCACCAAGAACAACGGATTTTAAAAAGTGAACAATTGCCCATAATCACAACCACTTCAGCACATATAGCTCGCCAACTGCTCAATAGTGTCAAAGGAGCCGCCTTCCTACCAATACACTGGCAAAACGAATATTCAGAACTTGTCTCTTACCCAAATACCGAACTAATTGAACGCCCATTATACGCTATATGGTTACAGAACAACGATCAACAAGCATTAATTCAGCAGCTATTAAAAATAGCTGTCATCAATACTTCTACAAGAGATTAAGAAGCATTTTATGCAACTCATTCAATTAGTGGATCTATGTTCTGCAAGATTCCCAGATAGGAGTGTTACGCGGAAACAGAAACGAAAATAGTAAAAGGGAACAAGATTCTAGATCGCGCAGGAGGCGGGATTACTTTCGCCATCCTTCCACATATCCACCTGTTTGCCAAATAATTTTCACTTACTACGCACTATGTCATGATTTAAGACTGTGACTTGAATCAGAAAACCCAAAAACACAGTGAAGCAGGGTAAGATGATTTTGAATAACTGACTAAACGAACCTGCCCTCATCGTCTGGATACTCAATACTCTTACCTTGCCATTCGACTTAGGTAAATTTTGTTTTAAACTTTAAACCGAACTTCATTTAATAAGAAAACTGTCACGATTAGAGTGTTCACTAAGACTCAATTGACGCAAATACTTTAAACATAATTAACTCAGAAAAATTTTACAGCAAAGTCGATAATTTTTGTCAGCAATTTGTACACTAATAGCATCAGTAATAAGTTGAGAATAGATTCAGATGCATCAACCACCTAGTTTCTCTCTTATAAACAAGATCTCAAAATATTACATCTTTCACAGTTTTTTATAGTTAACTATCCCTCTATTTATCACCATGTAAGACCTATTTATTGATGAAATATGTAAGAAGCCACACTGATAATAAATATCCATAAATGGATAAAGGAAAATTTTCATTACTATGGGAGCGGATAATACTGAAAAAATATTATCTAATTGAAACGATGTTTATTACGTTAAGAAATATTTCTCATATAGAATACTTAAAACATCGTAGCCCGATCAGTTTCCTATACTAGCAACACCCTTTAATTGATCAGTCAAGAGATGCTTTCTCTGTATGTAAAAGTGACAATAAAGATATTAAGTTTAAATAGTTTTTTACTCGTTAAATCAATATATTGTGTCTAACTAATATTTCCCTTGCCAGATACCCAGAAGACTTTCTACTCTGAGTCACCCCTTAATTATCACGGTCAAAAAATAACATCTACCAAGGTGATATGTATTCATTATGTACAGTACAGATAAGAAAAAACCCAGCTATTTAGCTGGGTTATCAATATTGCGAACTACCTTAGTTATTACTTAGTTTGTAACTGGCAGGGGCGGAGAGACTCGAACTCCCAACACCCGGTTTTGGAGACCGGTGCTCTACCAATTGAACTACGCCCCTAAATAAGGTGGCGGTGCGGACGGGGCTCGAACCCGCGACCCCCGGCGTGACAGGCCGGTATTCTAACCAACTGAACTACCGCACCACCGAATTTCTTGTTCTTTATGTTGTTACCACAACATAAAGTTTCAATGCCAATCAGGGCAGTCTACGAACGGCTCTTCTGCCATTCGCCCTTCGGACCGCCGCTTTCCGCGACGTTTAAAATCACTCTCAGCGATTTTGTCCGACTTTCTACCCACAACACTCTGTGTCATTCTTCATCACACAAAGCCAA
>NZ_JAJAFX010000025.1:0-77879 GCF_025384845.1 Photorhabdus temperata
CTTGATGCCCGGGTCGACATCACTCAGATTGCTCCTACGATAAAAGCCACAACGCTGATTATTGGCTGTACACACGATAAAATAACCCCTACTTACCATAGCAAAGCACTTCTCGGCGCAATCCCGGATGCACGCTATATAGAGATAGAAGCCGGGCACGCTGTCATTTATGAACGCCCTGCCCAGTTAATGTTGGTTATTGACCAGTTCTGCGCGGCACCTTCACTTTACCCTGCCGGGGCCATTATTCCCGCTGACCAGATATAATCCCTTTTACGCTTTGGAGAGCTATTATGAATAAAAGTACACCAGACCATAATCCACAAGCAGATATATCGCAGGTCACAGATGCAGAGATTATTATCATCGGCGCAGGTTTTGCCGGCCTTGGTATGGGAACCCAGCTTAAGCGCCGATCTCAGCACAATTTCCTCATTCTCGAACGTGCCGATGATGTAGGAGGCGCCTGGCGCGATAATACTTATCCCGGTGTAGCTTGTGACGTCCCCTCACACCTTTATTCTTACTCATTTCGCCCCAATCCTGACTGGTCTCATGTTTTTTCACCAGGGAATGAAATATTCGCTTATCTTCAGGATACAGCCAGGGATGAAGGGCTATTGCCTCATATCCGCTTTGGCGCCAACGTTGAAAAAGCCTACTGGGATAACCAAAAAGAGCGCTGGATAATTATCACCACCGCAGGTGTTTTCAGTGGGCGGTTCTTGGTAACAGGCACCGGGCATTTAACAGATGCAAATCTTCCACAGATCGAAGGTTTGAGCAGCTTTACTGGGGAAGTTTTTCATTCAGCCTGCTGGAAACATGATGTCTCTCTTCAAGGTAAGCGGGTAGGTATTATCGGATCGGGTGCTTCAGCAACTCAGATCGTGCCTGAAGTAGCGCAAAGTGTCTCTGAACTTGTTGTTTTCCAGCGAAGCCCATCCTACATCATTCCACGTCCTGACCGAAGTTATTCAGATAGTGAAAAACGGCGTTTCCGACGCGATCCAGAGTCTATTCCCGCTCTTCGTTCAGATATATTCTGGCATTTTGAATCTCTGTATCCGGCCCGTCGTTCTATTCCGCAATATCTTGCAGAATTCAAGCGCATAGCCTCAGATCATCTTAAACAGCAAATCCCCGATCCGGAATTACGTGCAAAACTCACCCCCAGCTATGAAGCGGGTTGTAAAAGGCTTGTGATTGCAAGCAATTATTATCCTACGTTTCTGCAAGATAACGTTAAACTCGAAGCATCAGCCTTGAAGCACGTAGATGGGCAAAATGCAGTTTCGGTGGCCGGCAACAGTTATCCGCTTGATGTGTTGATCTTCTGTACTGGTTTTCAAACCACCCAACCACCTTATTCCCGCCTGGTTCATGGCCGTGATGGCCTCAGCCTTGCTGATCACTGGGCCCAAGGTATGGAAGCTTTCGCATCAACCACTGTTACAGGTTTTCCAAACCTATTTATTATCAACGGACCGAATGCGACACTTACTCATAACTCAATGATTTATATGATTGAGTCTCAAATAGAGTACATTATCGGTGCTATTGAATACAGCAGGAAAAATAACAACTGCGTACTTGAGGTTTCTCCCAAAGCTCAACATCGTTATGTAACCGAATTACAAGAACAGGTTAATGGCACAGTATGGGTTGGAGATAATTGTACAAGCTGGTACCGTGATTCCCGAAATAAGCGTTTAACACTGATATGGCCTGATTTTGCTCACACCTTCAGACAGCACAATAGCAAATTTGATCCTGCTCCTTATCTGTCTCATACGACGACCGAAATCACTAATCCATAAGCTTTAAGCAGCAATTGGATATTCATTCTGTGAAACGGCAAGGGAGAGAACTTGTCTCCCTTGCCGATGCCAACAATCACTTTAGAATGGTTTGGTCGGCAAATACTTCCCGTCGAGGGTAATCACGGCACGGGAACCGCCATTAGGATCATCAACCTTTTTGATATCAAGTTTGAAATCAATCGCGCTGATAATGCCATCACCAAACTGCTCATGGACCAGCGCCTTAAGCGTTGAGCCATAAACTTGCACCATTTCGTAGAATCGATAAATAGTCGGATCAGTCGGTACACCACCTGGGATGCTGCCGCGCACAGGGATAGTTTGTAGCAGAATGAAAGCATTCTCATCAAGTTCAAGCTGGTCAACTACCATCCTCGCAGCGTCGGCAGGCAATGGATGCTGACCTAGCAATGCAGCGGTAACGAATGCGAGACTCAGGCCAGTTCCTTGTGCGATATCTTCAAACGTCAAATTCTTGCGTGTTTTGGCGTCGATGATAGCATCGGTAAGAATCTGGCGGGGAGTTTGGGAATATTGAGATTGTGTCATAATGATTTCCTTTGGATTAATAGGCTATTAAATGCCGTGATGAAACACGGATTGCGTTGCAAAAACATGCTGATGGATGAAGAATGAACGAATTTATCTATAGCGTCAAAGATCGGATTACTATCATCTCTATAGTATTTACCAATAATTGACATGCTCGGGAAGCCCTTATAGTCTTCACTCCATCGTGGCCGATAAGACAGCTGACAGGTGAAGAATGAACGAACTTTTCTATAGTTTCAAAGATCGGGCAGTCATTATTTCCATATTATTTTCAAATAGTTAATTGATATGCTGTTACGACATATCCGTTATCTGCTGGCAGTTGCCGAACATCAGAACTTCACTCGCGCCGCAGAGGAGCTTCACGTCTCGCAGCCGACCCTATCGCAACAAATCAAGCAACTTGAGGAGTCACTGCATGTGCAGTTATTCGACCGATCGGGAAGGAGTGTACGACTCACCGACGCTGGCGAGGTATACACAAGTTATGCCCGCCGTGCATTGCAAGATCTGAATGCTGGGAAGCGTGCGATTCACGATGTACAGGATTTAAGCCGTGGATTGCTCAGGCTCGCAATGACACCCACCTTCACGACTTACTTCATCGGCCATTGGGTAGAGCGTTTCAACGCACGCTATCCGGGAATTGCATTGAATATCAAAGAAATAACGCAAGATCAGATAGAAGCGGCTTTAGCGGAGAACCAGCTCGATCTCGGCATCGCGTTCTCTGAGGTGCGATCCCCCGACATTGATAGCGAGCCATTGTTCATCGAAACACTCAGTCTGATCGTTGGTCAATCCCATCGATTCATCGGTCAACAAACATCATTGACAGCGAAGATGCTGGGACATGAAGGATTAGCGCTACTAAGCAAAGACTTTGCAACGCGAAGCCATATCGATTCGTACTTCCAGAAATAGGGGATCACGCCGCGCATTGCAATTGAAGCTAACTCAATCAGCGCAATCGTAGAGATTGTCCGCCAGGGACGGCTCGCGACTTTATTACCTGATGTCATAGCCCACGAGCAGGCCGGGCTCTATTCCATTGCCATTCAACCTCCGTTGCCGCAGCGCAATGCCGTGCTGTTGTGGCGCAGCGGCGCATATCGAAGCGCTGCAAGTCAGGCGTTTGCCAATCTGATCACGCACCGTTTCGACATAACGCCAAGAAAGTGATCATTCCTGATAAACAGAAAACACCGTGCGCTTGGTGGCTTCCGAGTTAGGACAGCCAATCTATAAGTTTGTTTCTAATGTAATCAGATGAAAGACGCTCCTGTTCTAAGCGTGAAGAGTGGAACCGGCCAGAGATGAGATCATTAAACAACTTTGCTTCATCTTCATTTAGCGATGAAGGATTGGATTCAACTGGATTGGGTTCAGGAACCATTCTATCTTCATGAACTTTAACGGTTTCAACATCCATCATCAGGGATTTAATATCCACAAACTTGTCTCTGGCGTCACTGAGAATCGACAAGCCCCAGCTATCAATATCTCCCCAATACCCTACACGCTTGTCTTTCAACCATGCCGCATCCATCCAGGCAATGTTTTTCCCTCCTCCTATCACCGCTACTGTGTCAGGCATGTCGGGTAACGCCAAACCAGACTGTAAGTTTTCGACGACTAATATATTCGATGCCGGAAGTTCGTGCTGTTTAAGTAATTCACCCGGTATTTGAAGTATCGGAATTCCACCAAACGCGACCGTCGCAGTATGGCAAAGCGGTCTGATGGTTAACCAGCCCTTGGGATTTGTTAAACAACCCAACCAAGCAGTAAGACCACCAAATGCTGAAACGGCACCTTTGTGAATCACATCGGTCAGCTCTTCGATCAGGATTTGGTGGTTCTCAAGAAACTTAGTATCAATACCAATGAGGGGTAATGCTCTTAAATATTGTCCTTCCCCCAAGCCTTGCTTTAATTGTGGGAGCAGCTTTGCCAATAATTCCGCATCTCTCAGAGAGAGTTTTTCCACAATATCTATACATTTAACCAATGCAGGATAGAGATCTTTATCAATCCGCAAGAATGGCTTCATATTTCTTTCCCACAACTTACTTCGGGAAAGGGCATCATTCCCTAAAAATTGAATCAAATGTTGCATCGATTCAATAACAACAAAAGTTGGAATTCGCTGCTCAGACAACTCCCGAAAATTTTTGGAAGACCACTCCACATGGTTTTGATAGGGAAATAATTTCCACTCTTCAACAAATCGCTGAAAATGAACCATATCTGATATGGCAGAACTGCCTCTGGGGGGTTTTAAACCAACGCGGACAGGGAATACTTTGCTGCCCAGTAATCGAGCCTTTAGTGAGGAAAGATTATCCCACTCACGTTGCTTAATGAGCTTCTTAACCTGCGCCGGTAGTAACCCCCAGCGCACCCCATTCAGCTCTCTTTTCATATCAGTTTCTCAAGTTCGATACCTAAACCAGAAGCCTCGGCAGCTAACTTTTTCTCCTTCTCTTCTCCCATTCTCCGGTCAATTTCTTCCCAGGTGACTTCACATAAATGGCTGTCGTGGTTTTCCTGGTCTCTTTCCGCAATGAGCAACGAACGGGCCGATTCTCTCGCCAAATTCAGGTTCTTATAAGGTGTAATCAAATTAACGTGAATATGCAGTTCCCTAAACACCCTAAGCACACGCCGGCTTACTGTTTCGGCTGTATTCGAGAACGCTTCGTCCAGGAAAACAGTACAGTAAACAGGCCGATCATAGCCAACCGGCGTCAAAACGTAGGCCAAACTTGCCGCAACAATAGTCGCTGCGAATGACTCCTTTTCTCCTCCAGACTTTCCACTGGATGACTCCAATACATCACGGATCTCACCCGTATTAATATCCAATTCTTCGGCATAAAATGACATCTGATAACGGGGATCAAGCAGCCTCAAACTTTCCAATGTATTTGAGGAGCTTGGCGCACTGGCTTTCCCAAGGATCTCAACTACCTTAGCCAACTGACGGAACCGTGCTTCATGGTCATCACTGGTTACCTGACTAAGTACCTTACGCAGATGCTGTTCAAATTCATTAACATGCGGGAATTTCTCCCTCTTTGAACCCAGCTTTAAATGTGTCTCTGATCGAAACTCTGTACGCTTGAGGACCCGGTTAATGATGTCAATCCGCTCGAGGATATCTTCCCGTTCAGATTCAAGCTTAGTTTTAATCCGCGCCAGCGACTGCGTTGCATGCTTATTCAAACGTTCAATAAACTGCTCCACAAGGTTGGGAAGCCCTTCCTCTTCCAGTTGTCGTAAATGATTAAGATAATCAGGTAAGCTGCCAATATCACTTTGCCAGTCAACCGTGAAGACTTGCCATTTATCGTTAGACCTGAACGAAACCATAATGCTGATGGCTGATCTTTCCGCTCTGTCTTTATTGTTCCGGCTAGAATCTAATAGACGATCCAAACCTTCTTCAACTTTCGACACCAATTCAGCCATCCGGCTTAAATCGTTGGTATTAAGCACGCCTACCCGAATCGCAAGTAACTGCCTGGCTGCATCAGGTAATCCCTTCTCCGCTTTTGCCCGCGCTTTGTTCCACTCTTCTTGTGCATTTCTCAGCGTATTTTTAATGCCACCAGAATCAGAGTTGAGTTGATTTAATGCCGATTGAATCTGAGCCAATTGCTCTTTAGCCGATTCCCAACGTTCTCTGGCCTTATCAAGATCACCGCCTGACTGCTCTAACACCTTAAGGTCAGCCTGCAAATCAGAAAGCTTTTCGTGCCAGTAAGGAGCATTAATATCATCCCAACGGTAACTTTGGAGCTTCTCCCAAAGTATTTTACGATCAGAAACAGAATTCAAATCCTGACGGGCCTGGCTCACCTTTTTTCCGGTTTCCTCCAGTTTCAAACCTAAATCTTTTTTATCGTTATTAAGAATGGCTAAACGTGATTTGTTTGAAAAGCCCAGACACCAGCGTCTTCTATCATCTATCCGGTGCTGATCTTTTTTCTCAAAGCGCCCCTTATCCATGTGCATTAACCCCTGTTGTGTCATCGAAAACGGGGTTTGATCCAACTCTTCCGTATTCGAAACACATTGCAGGTCAAATCTTTGCAAGTGACGCTTGAGCCACTCCCGATAAGGGTGAGTGCGCCATACTAGCTTCCTTAAATAACCATCAGGCTTAAACTCCGCCGATTGACCCTGGTTAGTCGCAGCATCATTCACAACTTGAACACGTACATGTAAACCCGTATGCCGGGCATTTAACCAGCGAGTTACCATCGAATAACAATGATGTGGCACAGCCAGTGTTGTTCGTAACCCGCCCAACGCCCTCTCTATCGCGCCTTGCCATATCTTTTCATGATCTTCGACGTCGATAAGCTCACCGATAAATACACATTGGTCTTTACTTAATTCTAAGGAATTAACCAGTTCATCCCGCAATTGCTGATATTTCACATCAATATTAGAATCCGGCCTTGCCTCGATTTCCCGAATTTCCTGAGAGATATCATGGATATTTGCTTGCAACTCACTGAATTTGGCACTGATGGTGGCAAACCTGTCCTGATACTCTTCTTCGTCTCGCTGAATACTGGCAAGCCTGGCTGATACTTCGGATTGATTTTTGAGAAATACAGCCTCCTCTAATACAGAAGGAAGAGCCAGTTCATTAGCATGAGTTTGATATTGCGATGAATTTCGAACCACACGATTCAATTGATCTTGGGTATGACCCATCTCTTTTCGAAGCGACTCTATTTTATCCCCGCCAAACTGAAGATATTCCTCATGCCTTCGTTCAACCAGCTTATCCGCATCGACTTTCTGCCCTTCAGCTTGCTTAATTTTGAGGGATAGTGCTTCAAGTTCAGCCTCAATATCGGCAATTTTCTCACTCCACAATTGTGCGAAGATTTCCCCAAAGTAGACCGGAAGACTATTTCTTTCGACCGTCAGCTTCTCAAATTCTTTCGTCGCTTTTTCGATAATTGAGCTGAGTTCAGGTAACCTAGATAAGTGCACCTGTTGTGCTCTTGCATCCACTAATTGACTATGAATCGCCACCAGATCAGCAAACTCTTCCACTACCTTTTTGGCATCATCTTTGACTGCACTCGGTTCAAGTACCAATTCACGAATCAACCCGGTTAAATCATCAATTTTTTTCAGGCCCAACGCCCGCGACAACAGTGCAGGCGCATTCTTATTGTCCATATACAGAAGCTTTCGGTACAACTCCTGATAATCGGAAAAATTATCATCACAGCATGTCAGTGCCGGGTCATCACGGAGCCATTGCTTGAATGATCGGGCATTACCATCCCCAAAAGCATCAAGCATTTCCTTAAGAGTCAGGTCTCTTTTAGCGACAATATAAACTCGTGTCACGTCCGCAAGCACATTCGTCGATTTAGTGATCCAGAAAAGTGCCGCAAGTGTGATTTTTGAACCATCATCACCCTGATATAACGCTCTCAGCCCAGTCACCACGCCAGATTCACGCTTACTTCTGACTCTCGTACCCGCTCCATCATGGGCAGATCCAAAACTTCCCCGCATATAAGAAAGTAAAGTCCGGTCAGAACGATCACCCTGCGCCGCAGCCACATTAAAGGTTGCCTTTCCGGCAGGAAGGAGTAAAGCCATAAGACCATCAATAAACGTCGATTTTCCCGCGCCGTTATCCCCAGTGACCAAAGTTCCCATCGGATCGATCAACGCGGTATGCAAGCCGTTAAATGACCCCCAGTTATAAACTGAGAGTTCGGCTAATCTGATTTGACCAACATGAAATAATGAATCAGCCGAAAGAGTTTGATCAGTCATTTTCATCTCCTGTTTCCTCCTCTCCATCTTGATAATCAACAGCGTTGCTGCCGTTTTTATTTAGCTCAATACCCTTCTCATCCGCCATTTTCAGGTATTCATTCAACATACTTTCGAGAAATTCAGCACTGACTACGTAGCGGATCACCGGTGTAATCTCGAAGCGATCCTCACTTCCCCGCACCGAACTCAATATTTTTTTCGTCACCATTTTCTCAAGAGCACCCTTGAGTTTCCTCCGGTCAGATTTAGTACTGTTTGTCAGCGGTAAAAACGGTGTCAGATGGGATTCTATACGCTCGATATCAATGATAATCCTTTGCTCGCCCGATGTTTCCCGATCCTGGTAGTGTTTGCGCAGCACTAACAGCAACAACGTATCGTATAAAGAGAGCGTCCTTCGGCTAATCAGAGAGACAACCTCTTCACCATCTATGCCCAATGATTCGGTATCTTCCTCATTTTGAAAACCGGCTATAAAGGCGACACCCGCTTTCTCATCTAAGACCAGCTTCAAATAGACTTCTGACAGATGTTTGCGTACAGCACATTGGTATCGACAAAGTGATTCAAACAACTTGGCTTTCTGCGAAGACAATATAACGCCCTGACGCAGCAAGCTAACCAGCACTCGGCGCGCATCAGGTGGCATACCACTGTTTGAGCTTTCAGGGTGATCACTGACTAACACATCATCAACTTCAACGGATGAACTCTTATTGGCAGCGACAGCAGATTCAACACCGGTTGTGTCTGTAAGCGGGTTGTACTCTGATTGAGTACGATGTTTTATCAACTGATCGAAAAACCCTGTTTGCTGCTCTTTTTGAGGATCTGAATCAGACTTCCCAAGGGTTGCGGGGGTACCACGATCTTTATTCAACTTTTTGTCTTTATGCATTCCAACCCTCACTATGAAATCTACAGCCACTTTCTATTCACTACTACGCTATCCACCATTACAACACCAATTCATCCAAACTGTCTGGAAACAGGTCGGCACTCAGAAGAAAAGTGGGGATAGACGCCCGCAAGCGAATTCCCTGTTTGTCACTGATTTCAATTGATTCCTTCTCTTCCAATGATGCAGCCCCGACAGATTTCGCAACCCGCAAATAGGCAACTAACTCTTCCAACCCTGAATTAAGCGGGTGATAATGTGCAATAGATGCAATCGTCATTGGACCAAACGCTTTTAACGTTTCTAACGCCTTCTCAGCGATCAATCGGATTTGAACAGCATCAAGGCAATCCAGCATCTGTATACTCGGTTCTCGAGAGTTAAGCTGTTCTTCAACACCTGAGGTATCCAGCTTTTCATCAGGTGATTTAAGGAGCATGCTTTCGGGAGAGCTAATACTTGCCGCCCCAACGGGCAATGAAAGAGCTGTTGTTGTTTGCAAGTCGCAATCAGCATTCTTCAATTCAACAGCGAGTCGCTCCAATTGACCAAGCAATCTATCAACAGCACGATTTTCTTGAGCAGTACCACTCTCTATGTAAGCACGCAAGCTCTCTTCCGTTCTTCGCCTGATTTGAAAAACTCGGTCACTCTCTCGACTCAACTCTCTCATGAGCTGACTTAAGAACTGACGTTGCTGAGTAACCAAGTGTTTTGCAGCGGGACGATTTAAAATGCTTCGAAGCTGATCCCGCAGCTCCATAGTTCTATTTTGATCACATAACAAATCAAAAAAGCTTTCAAACGCACTACCGGCATCTGTTTTAGCCAGAAACGCTTCTTTCTCTAAAACAGCAAGAAGGATATCTCCTCTGGTGGAGTCTCCCTCAATAATTTGAATACGAATTTCCTGATCCAACCGACGAATTTCATCTTCAACCCGGCGAAAATCACCCGTTAAAACAGAAGCCAACTGGTAAATTTCACGAATTCTTTCCCGCTGCTCAACCTCGGTCAGCTCGGTTACAACACCGGCCCTCAGGGCATCAATCTCTCTCTGAATTTCGGATTTTCTATCTTCCAAAAGCGTGACACGCTCATCGACATTTGGGCTAATCGCCACCGCAAAGTCCCTGACCGCTTCCTGAACAATTCGAAGATGAGACGCAGTAGTTCCTGAACTGCGCTCATCAAGTCCCTGACTAAAACGGAGCGCAATTTCACTGGCATCCGTTTTAGTTAATGCGTCATCCATCTCACGCAACCAGCCCTCCCGAATCCATTTATTGAGGTACGTGCTGGCACCCGTTTCAGTTTCCCAAAGACCAAGTTCACGACAGCGTACCAACTCTGCATCGAGTGACACACGGGCACGACTAAAAGGGACTTCACTATCTTCCGAAAATAACTCACCCAAAAATGCCAAAATTAAAGGGGAATTATCCGCTCTTAACAGTTTCCAGGCTGCACTTTCCTGAAATAGACGGCGATACTTTGCCTGTAACCCTTGGAAGTTCAACTTGCCTCCTCTGTGTGGTTATGAGTAAAAAGCGATTAAATGAGTACTGGCTCGTTACCACCCTTTCCAAAAAGCCACTACCAAGAATTTTGTATGATTCACAATCAAATAAAAACCATATCATCATGCTTTTTATTATGTCAACGCCTGTTATTAACTCTTGTAATTATTATGCGCTGTGATCAGAGAGAGAATTAAGATGATAAACAATGTCTCAATTATCATCAGCAAGGGAAACGGCGGGAGTACCCCTTCGAAGTTAGAGATGGGCGGTCTGGACAGACCGCCCCGATGCAAACAGTGGAAAATTCCTGTGCGTTACTTCCTGCGAACAGGCAAACCAGTACCGCGAACGCCATCTTGTGGTAAAACCAGCACCGCTACCGACCAGGCCGGCAACGTAACCGCGCCATCTTTTGCTATTTTGATACCGGCCGCCAGCGAGGTATTGCCCAGCTCGCTTTGAATATCATTCAACTTCAATCCCTTGATATTAAGATCTCTCACTGTAGCAAACCATGGTGCAGCATTGATCACCACCACCAAGCCGTCAAACCGCAAATCACGGTCATCATCGGTGGTATTACCATCATCTATCGTCATCACCAGTAATCCAAGTTGCTGATTCGGTCCGACATTACGAAAATCGATACGTTGCTTAACCGATGCACCATCACCGAGCGTCATCAGTGGTGAGAATTGACGCAGGCGCAGCAGTTCCTGATAAAAAGCTGTCATCTGCAATAACTCAGTTTGGCCTGGTTTATCCACTACGTTTTTCACTCGTTCAATCAATGCATAATTTCCGCCATCATTACGCAGGCCCGGCATACCAACATCATAGTTGTTGTCTTGGTAAGTGTAGCTGACACGGTTAAACCAATCGCCGGCATCATAGGAATCACGAGTAAAAGACTTAGAACGCAGTAGTTCCGATCCATGTTGGGCGAAGGCCAGTCCCTGCCCAAGGAATGTAGTAGCGAGGGATATTGCCTGCATGCGAACCCTGGTTGCCAGATCCGCCTCACGTGCCGCTTTGTAGCTGATTAGGTCCCATAACGTTTGGTTATCGTGTTTAGATACATAATTGATCACCTCAATTGGATCAGCAGCATAACCGGCTATAGCCCCTTTGTAGTCAATTTCTCTGCCGGTTTTCACCGCCCCATCTTTATCGATCAACACGAAATCAGCCAGATTGCCCGCCATACCCAAACGTACCAGATCCGCCAGATGACGCACCTCATTAGCATTTAACCAAGTCTGTTCGTTAGGTAACGTTCCAGCACCATTACCCACTCCCTGGTTAATACGAATGCTATCAGCAGAATCGAACGGTCCACCACCTTGTACTGCGTCACGCAATCGATCAGAGAAAGTACCAATCCCGGTGCCCTTAAGATTAATCTGTGAAGCCATCTCGAAACGATCGTCCTGCCCGGAATTCCAACCTTCACCGAAGAAGTAGACCGATGGGTTAATCGCACGTACTTTTGCCAGCGCCAATAACATCTGTGCCTTAGGATGAAAGCCCATTAAGTCAAATCGGAATGCGTCGATCTTATAGTCCTTAACCCAGGTCACCAATGAGTCTTCGATTAGTTTAGCGAACATGCGGTGCTCTGGCGCCGTATCGTGACAACAGGTGTTGGATTCAACATTACCGCTGATTTCATTCAGGCGATGATAGTACCAAGGGACTATCTTATCCAACACGGAAGATTTGTCTGTTGGGCCAGCAGCATTGGTGTGATTGTACGCTACGTCCATAACCACATTCACTCCCAGTTGCTGCTTGATGGCCTGAATCATGGCGCGAAACTCTTTTATACGCACCGAACCTTCCGCATCTGTGGCATAAGAGCCTTCCGGTACTGAATAATGGAACGGATCATAGCCCCAGTTGTAGGAGTCGGTTTCTGCAATCATCGCATTCAGCTCTTGTACCTGTGGATTACTGGCACTATCACCGCTCCGTAACTCCTGCAACACTTCACCCACGGTTTGTGAACTATTACAGTAATCAGCAAAGCGGCTGTTTCTCACCATTGTATTGACCTGGCACAAACGACTGAATGGATGATTAAGATCAGCCACTTGGTCGCTGAATTCATTAACGGAAGCCAAATCAAATACTGGCAACAGCTCCATATGAGTGACTCCGGCCTGGCTCAGTGCCTTAAGATGCTTGAACATATCGCTGTTGTTGGCAGTCAGAGCCAGATATTTACCACGCCAGGCTTCCGGCACTGTGCTATCTGCAATGGAGAGATCACGGACATGAGATTCGTATATGGTCATGCGCGCAATGTCCGCCAGTGTACTTTGCGAACGCGGCATGATCAGGCTATCCCAGTTCTGTGGTTTCAGTGCCTCATCATCCAGGTTGATTACCTGACTATATTCCGAATTGGTGGATAAGCTGTGGGAATAGGGATCAGTGACCTCATAGTGTTCCACATTACGGGAACGTGGATGGTACACCGTTAGAGCATAACGGTAGTAAGCACCAACCAGTGCCTTATCGCCTTGCCATGACCAAGAGCCACTAGCAGGATCACGGCTCATTGGATGGTTGGCGATTATTTGTTTATCTGTATCATAAATAACCAACCCGACATCCTGAGCAGTAGGCGCCCACAAACGGAAGGTAACACCTGCATCATTGATCAGCGCACCATACTCCAACGTGTCAGCTGCATCGGCAAAACGGTCATCCAGCACTCCGGCAGTTTGTACCTGAGTCGCCGATAATAACAAACCTTCTTTATTGGTCGCCAACACGACCAGATCACCAGTGAGTAATGTCTCGATATCCGTGTCTTCTGGCAGGCGGAACGCTGTTAAATTCTTCAAGTGTGGAAATCGATCAGCTGTTTTCTGGCTCAGGGTAGTCGGTGTTAATGCCAGATAACTATCGGTAAAGTTTCCTTGGTCATTGGCTACGACTTTGCTCCAGCTATGATATAAACGGACATAAGGCTTATCTGCTCCGCCTGACCACAACAGTGTCTGATTGTCGATCCAATGTGCCGAAGCCTGGGAAACACCGAACACAGATTCAAAGGCTTCCGCCCGACTACTATAAATTTGATCACTGCCGGGTATCACAGAAATAGTACGGTTACTGAAATCGGAGAAGGAAATTCTCAGGTCACTGTCGATCAATTTAGTGTTGTTGCCATCACGCACGATAAAATTAATACAGCCCTCGTTTTTGTTTAACGGCACAACCCAGTAAGGGCCATAACTATCGCTGCCCGTAGGAATTGCACTGAAATCATTCCAGCTCAATGAGGGAGAAGCCAAGGAATCACAGTTTTCATCGTTCCATAGATAAAGCGTGTTAGCGCTGTAGTCATGATTTGTTGTCGGACTTTGACTTAATTTAGCAATGTCCACCAGATGGATCACCGCCTGTAAATCACCAGCACGGGCGGCTTCACCCGGTATTTTGATAGGAAGATGCGCTATCGGCTCTTGGGAGGTATTAGATGAAGAACCATTGTTGTCACAGCCAGCCAGTAAAACAAATGTACCGCTTAATAGAGCCCGGTAAGCCTGTTTAACGAAGTGAGCTACCATAATCAGACCTTTTAATAGTAAGAAATTAGCGATGATATTATTGTTAATTCAATGAAACGGAAATATTAAATAATGTCTCGAATAACACAGCATCCTCCTAATTTTGATACTGATAGGGAGTAGGAGCCAGGAGGAAATGCTTTTCCGTGATATCTCGCACAATAATAATGTAATAATCTTTTATTACATAAGGCTGACGTGAATTTTATATGTATTACTCCATGTATTTTCCATGTGTTTTCCATGCTGATGATATTATCCCCCCCCGGTCTTATTTCGCTTTTACCCTCAGTACCAATGCTCACTTTTCCTTTAAAGAACTATTTCGTATCTGACATTAGTAGAGAATGTCATAAAGCATTCTCTATTAAGTTATCCAAAATAAAGCCAGAACCTATTTTCGAACAATGAATTAAAATCTACCGTTGACACAGTTTATGAAAAACGCCAAGTTAACAACACCTATCATTAACAAATGTGAAGTTCGTTACCTAAAAAACTTCAACATCCCATGCTTAAATGTTTCAGCCTGGACAATTTCAATATTAAAACCAAAGTTATTTCTTATAAATCCAGAAACTGGCAATAAACGCCCTACGGATGGTCTGTAATGACCAGAATGATTCACTAAATACACTGTGTTCCTATATCGATACATGTAACCAGCACTGATAACTCGACTTCCTCCCTCCCTTGCCGCTAAAACTGGGTGGGAAAGCATCTTCGGATTAACCTTTTTACTGATACTCCCGATAACCAGTTGTCCTTCTACATTAAAGATAAATTTATGTGATTTAGTTGTATCAAGCAAAATATCTAGATCTCTAGCCTCAGTGATAGTCTGTACAGACGCATTACCATAATATCGCGCCCAACCAGCTAAGTTTTCCTCCATATCAAACAGATTTAGTTTGGTATTTCTCAAATAACCTTCAAACATCTGTGACACCCCAACGGTGTTTTGAATACTTGTCTTTTGACATGTTAATAGATCCTCATACAATTTCCATTTTCCAGCTTGCTACTCTAGATACCAGACAATGAGAACACTTTTATAGCTTATAGTTATTTTCTAATAGGTGATAAACGTAATAAAATATTTCTCTATTATTTCTGACTTGTCAGTAAACGAAGCATTTTTTGATGTTGAAGGAATAGTCTGGCTAGAGAATTAACCGCATTATTGTAACAAATTAAATTGTTTATAAGGATTTTAAATACAAGACATTAACGATTCTATTTTTTTGGAAAAAACCATGAAATTCATATTCAGGCAAACAAACATCTTTATTTTATTCATAAAATAAAGATGTTCGATGCTATACATCGAACATTCTCAAACTAAAAAACTTAAATTTACTTAACTCCATAATAAAAATGAATTATTGTAAACAACCTGTTAACAACTACCATAATTTAACCGATATAACACTTCCTTAATTATTAATTCCATACAAAATATACGAGCATGGAAAAATCAGATAAATATTATATATTTTCTATATTAATATAACGATAATGGATTAATTCCATCGCAATATTTTTATTAAATTCGTAAATATTTAAAGGCTGATCAATTCATATCATAAACTTCAAAACTCTAATGAAACCTTTTGAATTGCATCAATGGCACATTGATGATCTAAATGACCTCCAGGTGCACCACCAATACCAATCGCACCAATCACTTCATCACCAGATTTAACCGGAACACCACCACCTAATAATAGGAAACCTGGGATATGCACCAGATTTTGAGCACCAAGATTTGATTGTGCAGATTTCATTACTTCATCTGACGTTCTTTGGGTAGATAATGCAGTATAAGCTTTCATTTTGCTCGCCTCAACGGTATGTAAACCTGCTTTATCCATACGCTGAACCGCTTTCACAACCCCACTTTTATCAACAACAGAAACCGTCACGTTATAATTATTCGATTTACAGGATTGAATTGCCTCAGAAGCTAATTTATTTGCTAACTCAAGCGAAATATTACGTTCAGTAATTGTTGATGTAGCAAAAGCCATTTGTGCAAATAAACCTGTTGCCAGGATAGAACAAAGAAGAGAACGTTTCATAGGTAAACCTCATTAAGTTGGTAAATTATTCCCCTCTAACTTAATGAGATTTATAGACTGTATCTATTAGGTTGATTACTTATCCTGCTTAGTATAAATACTTAGCCATAAGATAATGACTTAAATAGTTCATACTCTTTTACTAATTGTGGTAAAGAGTGTATATCTAATTTATGAAATATATTAGCCCGATGAGCTTCAATTGTCCGTGGAGATAATACCAGTTGTTGAGCAATTTGCTTACTGGTTTTACCCTCCAGGATAATTGCCATCACCTCGTTTTCACGCTCGGATAACTGGCTGAATTTAGCTTTCAACTGCTCATATATCCGACGTTGCTTAAATATTTTCTGATGAAGTGATAATGCACTTGAAACTGTTTCAATCAATAAATCTGCATCAATAGGTTTAGTTAAAAATTCAAAGGCGCCGTTTTTAAAAGCACGGCGACAAATGTCAATATTTCCGTGTCCTGTCATAATAATCACCGGCAATGTATTGTTAAGCTTTAGAAGTTCATCCTGTAACGTCAACCCAGGTTTTCCCGGCATACGAATATCCAATAAAATACATCCCTGAAGCGCTGAAATATTTGTCTTATCAATTTCATCAAGAAATTCTTGAGCGCCAGGAAATGAAATTACCGACCAATTCATTGTTTCTAACAACATAGATATTGAATCACGAATCGCGTCATCATCATCAATGAGATAAATCACTGCTGCCATTACTCCTCCTTACCTTTATTGACGGGTAACCAAATAATAAAACGAGCACCGCCCGTTTCACAATTTTCAGCACGAATATCACCACCAAGTTTCTGAATTAATGTCTCTGTTAAAGTCATACCTAACCCTATTCCCTGCTGGCGTGTTGTAAAGAATGGAATAAAGATGTTTTTCAAAACCTCATCACTTAATCCTGGTCCACTATCTGTAATCACGATTTTTATCATTTCGTCAGCGCAGGTGATATCAATGCAGATCCAATTCTGATGGTTTGTGTGATCTTGTTGCGCCTGAATTGCATTACTGATTAAATTATGGAATATCTGTTCTACCCATAATGGTTCGGCGAATATCATGGGTAAATCATCATAAATATGTTTGATGATCTTTATCCTCCCCGCTTTTATTTCATTTTCGAGCAATATTTCAACCCGACCTAATATCGATAGAATATTTACAGCCTGTAATACAATACTACCCGTCGTCAGCTTTTGACGGTATTGCGTTAATAAATTTGCGATACGTTGAGTTTGCAGGATTGATGAGTCCAGTATTGAAGTGATTTTATCATATTGCTGCTTTCTCATTAGCCGCAGTGCGGTTTGATTATAACTCATAATCGCCGTCAAAGGCTGGTTTAACTCATGAACAATGCCTGTTGCCACTTCATCCATGGTATTCAAACGGGTGAATTCAAAGAAATGTGCCCGTAAATCAGAAATTTTCCTCAATCTCTTATTTTTCTGAATTAAAAAGATAAAACAGATAATCACCGCCCATAAGAAACTGAGACAAGTAATATAACCCCACGGCAGTTGCGACCATTGTTGATTATTACTAGCTTTAAGCACGAAAGGCTGAAAACGACTGGTCAGCTTTTTCTCCCAGTTCCAAAAATGCTGTTCTTTCTCCGGCCCATATGTAATCAATGGATGGTTATTCCAATCCAGTTGTACCGATCGAAATTGTGACAATAATGATAATTTCTTCATAAGGATATTGAGATCAATCAATAATCGGATACTGTTGTTTGTACTATTAAGCCAATATCTTCCATCTCCCTCTTCACTGATTACAGGAAATATCAACACATTCACCGGAATCTCCTGTAATCCAATGATTTGCGGAAAATTTTCCTGTAACTGCTCTAATCCGATATTCGCATCCATCAGCGATATAATGGCATCATGCTGTGCAAGCTTTTCACTCAATTCCCGATAAAGTATATTAAATGAAACAGTCTGTTGTTGATAATTTTGTTCTAATGAATGATTAATCATTCCCCAAGCAGTCAAAACTGTTAACACGATCCACGCAAAAAAATGCCACATATGATTACCGAAAGGATATATTTCATGATGTTAAGATGTAGTAAGAATATATAAATGAAACAACTATCAGAGCAAACGAATTCAGGGTGAATTGGATTTTAGATAACGTTTGTAATTTAGTGTCACACTAAAATTCATTACAACGTAATTATTTCATCAAAAATTCCTCAAAAAAGTAGTTGGCTACGGTAATGTCAAATTCTAGCTTTTTCATTTTAACTGAGCATTTTTTAGCCATTAATAAAATAATTTCGATAGATGAATACTGGATAAGCGTTTACGGCGGTTTTTACTAAGACTCTTAATATCATGTCAAATTTCCTGAATAATTTAAGACAATCATTTAGCAAATCGATTAAATGAGATGATTTTCGCTCCCTTAGGCATTCCTCAGCACTCACAAAAATACTGATATTTATCAATCATTTAAATTAAATTCCACAATTATTCCATATTTGACCAGAAAAAACACTTTACAATCGATAGTGATAATTATTATCATTCGTATCGCTTTCAGATGAACCGCCTTCAGGGTAAGGATGAAAGCACGACATTGCTCACATTGCTTCCAGTGTTTACTTTAGCCAGCCGGGTGCTGGCTTTTTTTTTATTGATCAATCCGGTTTTTATATTTTCAAAATATTTGAACAATTAGGTTAGGTTTTTAGACTTTTATGTTATCTCTTCTCAACTAGACTATAAAAACCATTGAGGAGATTTGAATATGATCTATTTACGCAAAGCATCAGATCGCGGCCACGCCAATCATGGCTGGCTAGATAGCTGGCATACCTTCTCATTTGCCAACTATTACGACGCCAATTTTTTGAATTTTTCAGCGCTGAGAGTGATTAATGAAGATTTCATCGAAGCAGGTCAAGGCTTTGGTACCCATCCACATAATAATATGGAAATACTGACCTATGTACTTTCCGGTGCAGTTGAACATCAGGATAGTATGGGAAATAAAGAGCAAGTACCCGCCGGTGAATTCCAAATTATGAGTGCAGGTACCGGTATTCGTCATTCAGAATATAACCCGAACAGTGATCGCCAATTGCACCTGTATCAAATCTGGATTACCCCAGACAAAACCGGCTTGGCACCGCGTTACGAGCAGCGACGTTTTGATGATGTGCAAGGTCGCCAGTTAGTGCTCTCTCCCGATGCGCGGGATGGCTCACTAAAAGTCTTCCAAAACATGACCTTGTGGCGCTGGGTACTGAAACGTCATGAAACTTCCGAATATCTTACAGAGAATGGCCGTCATATCTGGATACAAGTGGTACGTGGAGAAGTGACTGTTAATGGTGTGCAAGCAATCACCAGCGATGGTCTGGCGATCAGGGATGAAACCCATCTTCAACTTAACGCCGGTGATGATAGTGAAATATTGCTGTTTGACCTTCCTGCGGCATAAATCCCCAATAAACCTCACCCATACGGATGAGGTTTATTTATACAAGAAGAAACTCACAATTACAGTTTAGGACCCGCTTTTACTAACGCTTCTCCTGCTGGGGTATCCGTGTATTTATCAAAGTTATCGACAAAACGATGTGCCAGATCTTTCGCCTTCTCTTCCCACTGAGATTTATCTGCATAAGTATCACGTGGATCAAGAATATCGGTATCAACACCAGGCAACGCAGTCGGCACCGCCAGATCGAAGATAGGTAATGTAATGGTGTCAGCTTCCTCAATATCACCACTCAGGATGGCGTCAATGATTCCACGGGTATCCTTAATAGAGATTCGTTTACCCGTCCCATTCCAGCCAGTATTCACTAAATAAGCCTTGGCACCTGCGGCCTGCATGCGTTTTACCAAAACTTCCGCGTATTGAGTTGGATGCAGACTTAGGAAGGCAGCGCCGAAACAGGCAGAGAACGTTGGTGTTGGTTCGGTGACACCGCGTTCTGTACCAGCCAGTTTTGCCGTGAAGCCAGACAAGAAATGATATTGAGTCTGCTCCGGTGTCAGGCGGGATACCGGAGGCAACACACCAAACGCATCTGCCGTCAGAAAAATGACCTTGGTCGCGTGACCTGCTTTGGAAACCGGCTTAACAATGTTTTCAATATGGTAGATAGGATAAGAAACACGGGTGTTTTCAGTTTTTGAACCATCATTGAAATCAACCGTGCCATCTGCTAGTACCGTCACGTTTTCCAGCAATGCATCACGTTTGATCGCATTGTAGATATCAGGTTCTGCTTCTCTGGATAGATTGATGGTTTTCGCGTAACAGCCACCTTCAAAGTTGAATACGCCGTCATCATCCCAACCGTGTTCATCGTCACCAATCAGTTTACGTTTTGGATCAGTAGAAAGCGTGGTTTTACCTGTACCTGATAAGCCGAAGAAGATAGCAACATCGCCTTTCTCACCAACGTTGGCAGAACAGTGCATTGAAGCAATGCCTTTTAATGGCAACAGGTAGTTCATCATTGAGAACATCCCTTTCTTCATTTCACCGCCGTACCAGGTACCACCGATAAGCTGCATACGCTCTGTCAGGTTGAACGCGACAAAGTTTTCAGAATTCAAACCCTGCTCTTGCCATTGTGGGTTAGTGCATTTTGCACCGTTCATTACAATAAAGTCTGGTTTGAATCCGGCCAACTCTTCATCTGAGGGGCGGATAAACATGTTCTTAACGAAATGAGCCTGCCATGCAACTTCTGTAATAAAACGGACTTTTAGGCGTGTATCTGCATTCGCACCACAGAAAGCATCGACAATAAACAAACGTTTGCCTGAAAGCTGTTGAGTAACCAGACCTTTCAGATGTGTCCATGTTTCCTGTTGCAATGGCTTGTTATCATTCTTGCCTTTTCCCTGGTCAGCCCACCATACGGTGTCACGGGTAATATCATCACGGACAATATACTTATCCTTGGGGGAACGACCAGTGAAGATCCCCGTATCGACAGCCACAGCGCCCAGGTTGGTCAAAGTGCCACTCTCGTAACCTTCCAGTGAAGGTTTGGTTTCTTCTAAAAATAACAGCTCATAGCTTGGGTTATAAACAATCTCACTAACATCATGGATTCCATAGTCCGCGAGTTCCTGCGGGGTAATGCCTTTAACACTCATGTTATTGCTCCTGGGTCCTGGATAGTCACACTTTTTCTGTGAGCAATAATAAATAGTTATGATTAATTAACAGCGATTGTTATCAAAAAATTGAAAACCTATCATTTTTTTAGGGGTAATCTGAAACGAAAAGCACGAAAGAAGCCTTTGAATATTATGGATATTGATAGAAAGGCGCGGATCCGCGCCCTAAAACAGATGGATATTAATGTAACCGGCTCTTTTTTTCTGACCTGATTCCAACGATATCATCAGCATCAAAAATATAGTGTGTACCGCAGTATTCACACTCCATATTGATGTTGCCATCTTTCTGCAAAATATGATTAACATCCTCATCGGAAAGTGTGACTAACGTGTCAGCACAACGTTGACGAGAGCAAGTACAGCGGAATTCAACGGCTTGCGGCTCATATAATACAACATCCTCTTCATGATAAAGACGATGCAAGATCTCTTTAACTTCCAGTGAAAATAGCTCTTCACCTTTAATGGTTGCAGTAAGCTGTACCAGATGATCAAATACGTCTGCACTACCTTGATCCCCGGCTGGCAAAATCTGTAGCAACATACCGCCGGCAGCAATACTTCCATCCTGAATACCGGTACGGATAAACAGACAGGTTGGTAACTGTTCAGACTGTCTGAAATAATCATCCAAACATTCCGCCAGCGTTTCACCTTCCAATGCAACGACACCCTGATAGCGCTCACCATGAGTTGGTGTAATAGTAATGACCATATAGCCTGTGCCAACCATCTGCTTCAAGCTGCTATTTTCAGCAACTAATCCGTCAATACGGGCGACACCGCGCATTTGTTGCTGATGATTACCATTAATGACAGCCAGTTTTACCGGGCCATCTCCCTGAATTTGAACAGTAATATCACCATCAAATTTCAGTGTCGCCGTTAATAAACTGGTTGCTACCAATAGTTCTCCCAATAATTGCTGTACCGGCTGCGGGTAATCATGATTTTCCAGAATATGCTGGTAAGTTTCACTGGCTAAAACCAGCTCACCACGTACAGAATAATTCTCAAACAAAAAGCGGTGTAATTGGTCTTGTTTAAACATAAATATCTCTCACTGGAGCAGATTATTCCTGCTCACTTAATTTGGTGTTTTTGAACTTAATCAGCGTGCGTCTTTCTTTTTTATCCGGCCGGCGATCAGGATGAGGCATAGTTAATGCGTTCATTTTACGGGCTATTGCTATTTTTTCCCGGTTAGCAATACTTTCTTCAGTCTCCCGGTAAAGTTGTTGAGCTTCCGGTGCACCGCGCCGATGGCTGCTTAACGCAAGAACTTCAATAGTACGTTCATCATTACCCTGACGCAGTTTAATTTCAGCTCCGGGTTCAACCACTTTACTCGGTTTACTTCGTTGACCATTATAGTGAACTTTACCGCCATCTATCATTTCCCGTGCCATAGCCCGTGTTTTATAAAAGCGGGCAGCCCACAGCCATTTATCCAGACGGACAGCTTGATTGGAGTCTGAATTATCTTTCATTTTTTTCTCCCAATATCAGCTCCGGCAAAAAAGCCAAGCCTAACACACCATTGCTGATTATCGCCAATGTGTAGGTGGGAAAGCCGTATCAAAACAGCTATCGTAATACTGCCTGATTTTGCTTAGACGTTGTTTGTTTTGCCGGTTTTTCTTAACAGCTAACACCAAATTAATGACCAAAATCGCCAAAAGCACCAAGAGTAAAAGCGTTGTGCCAATACAACGGATCAGCGTCATGGAATCCAGTGCACTATGTAATACAATCCGGCGGATTCCATTAGTATCTACGGACAATTCTGTAATAATTCCTACTGTCTCAAATGGTGTTTGCAACACCGTATCCGATAACCGCTGTAACTCACGCCATTGTTCTAACGCGCTATGGTCATAAGAAACAATTGCCGGCGTGATATATTCAACCAGCTGTTTACCTTCCTCACTGATCAGCAGAACACCGCCCGGAGAAGGGCTATTAAGTAGGATTGCTATTTTATCTATTTCCCGGTAGATAAATGACGATGTAGTCGCATCAACCAGCTTTCCCAGCGCTTCAGCCCCCGCTGGACGCAATAAAACATGGATATCATCAAACTTGCCATCTTCTGTATTCTTTAACAAAGTTGTCCAATCATTGGCGCTACCCAGGTTAACCAAAGCATTCTTCAATCGGAAGCAGTCTACTTCTTTTCCACATAATTTATTAGTTTTCAATATGATATCAGGAAAATCATCCAATAAAATCATACCAGATTTGGCAATCTCCTGAGCAAGACCTGAATTAATCACATCGCTATTTTCCTGTAGACGTAATTGCTTATTAACGGTTGCAATCAGTTTAGCCGCATTTTTTATAACTTCTGATTCTTGGATTGGCAGTGAATGAGTACTATTCCAATATATCCCTGAGCAATCGAATGGAGAAAAATAAGTGTTTCCTTTGCCGTTCATATTATTTGGCGGCATATAACACATACCAACCCCTTTTGCTTTCAGGATATCCCCGACCCGCAACGCCATCTCTTTCATCGTATTCGCATCAGTGACAACCTTTGTGCTGCTACCACGCAACCAGGCAAAACTGAGTTTCATTGGTACACTAACCGGCTGATAAAAATAGAGCAGCAGCATAATAAGCAAGCTGCCACCAATCATTATTAGATTTTTCCCATAACGATGATAAGGGTAATTTTTCTCCTCATTGTGCAAAGAGAGATAATGCCCTTGCCTGACTACCTGGCCGTTAGTGTAAATATCGATATTGGTTTTCTGATCAAGATCGCAGGTAACATAAGATTCCCAATGAGGTGGGTAAATTAAATCAATCCCACCAAGAGAAATATTACTCATTTGCCCTTGTTCAAATTCTCCAAATAATCCCCACCGTTTTGGTATACCGGTAAAACAGTGAATATCCTCGCGCCTGCGTCTTGAAGACGGACAGAACAACGGCCAAAAGCTGACAGCCATTAAAGTACCAGCAATCAACATCAGCCACGGCAAAAACAGTATCGGTGAGAGTAACGCAAGGAACCAAATAAAAAACCCGAGACACAAGAATCCTCCCTCCCAAATACCCGATGAGTGATTCAACCGGTATTCTTCCGCTGTCTCTTTACGGATATTTTGTAATTTTATGCTGGTATCGCCATTTTTTTGGATCGACGCCTGCTGATGGGACATATCTGAAACTACTGGAGCAGAAGGAAAATCCCGTTGAAAATCTTTCAGGAAGTGACCATTAATCGAAATAACAAGTGGTATTCCCGCAGTGTGAACAACATCAATAATATTTTGTTGTTTAATAAAAGGCTCAAGGAAAAATGGCAAATGAACTTCTGCCATATCAATATAATAACGCCAGCTATGTGGCTCATCTGAGGCAACAGAAAACCGGGTAATGGAATTACAGATAGTATAAACCGTGTCATTTTTGTCCGTCAGAATTAACCCGCTTGTTTTATTGATACGGTCGGTTAAAACCAGTGGCAACATCTGCTTCAGATAACATTCAATGGCCTGATATTCATCAACATGAAGTTTACGATAGGTCGGGTCAGCAACAGAAGGCAGATAACGGGCGTTATCATGCGGCTTCCATCTGAAAATCAGAAAAGAAGCCATTATAATCAGGCTAATTATCAAGATAGCCAATATAACGGCTGTTGAGTTCATTTTTTCCCCATATCCATGACAATATCGCTATTGTTGCTTGCAAAATAGTAACCGCTCGTTCAGTTCTGAATCAGGTTCTTTCTATCTGTTTTTTTAATTTATTTTACAACAAGTTATATAATCACCCGCTGAACTATCTATACCCAATAGATTTCAAGTTGCAGCGCGGCGGCAAGAGAACGCATCCCCAGGAGCATAGATAACTATGTGACTGGGGTAAGTGAACGCAGCCAACAAAGCAGCAACTTGAAAGATGAAGGGTATATAACACAGATCTATTTCCAAAGAGGATAAAGATAACAGTAACAACGATGACAAGCGATAATCACTATCATTTATCAAAATAATCGGCCATATTTAGTCAAGCTATGGAGTGTACCTAATTTCATCATAAAACCTAAGGTTAATGAAATAATTTATGACGTAATAATGCACAGACACTCAAATCAACCAAATATTAATGCCATCAGGGGCAACTATGAATGACCAGAAAAACCCTAAAATCCTGAACATAGAGAACATTGCCCATTCACGTTTATTTCATATTCAGTCAGTCGATCTCGAATTCAGTAACGGTGTAAAACGTGTTTATGAACGGATGCGTCCAGCAACCCGGGAAGCGGTTTTAATCGTCCCGGTCATTGGGGATGAATTAATACTTATCCGTGAATACGCAGTAGGTATTGAGCAATACGAATTAGGCTTTCCCAAAGGCGCTATCGACTCTGGTGAAAGTATCCTTGAAGCGGCTAACCGTGAATTAAAAGAAGAAATCGGTTTTGGCGCCAGAAAAATAGAGCAATTAGCCAAACTTACTATGGCTCCGTCCTATTTTTCCAGCAAAATGAACATTGTTATTGCCGAAAATCTCTATCCGGAAAGCTTGGAAGGGGATGAGCCTGAACCATTGCCGCAAATACGTTGGCCAATAGCCGATATGATGTCATTGCTGGATCACGCTGATTTCAACGAAGCGCGAAATGTCTGCGCCCTGTTTTTGGCGCAAAAACACTTATACCATCGTTGAAGTTAACAGGCACAACGGATTTCCCGTTGTGCCTGATTTATTATCAGAATAGCTCCTGACTTTCACCATTCTCGATCAACGTTGTGCCAACTTCCTGCACCGCACTCTCTGTAGGTTGAGTTCCGTCAATGAAATATTCACTGCGGGTATCACCACCACCGCCAGCAAGTTTACCTGTTTTACGATCTATCACGACGGAAACAACCCCCGGAGGGGCGGCTACTTCTTTTTCAGGAACACCCTCTAGTGCAATTTTCATAAAATCATCCCAAATTGGCTGCGCACTCTTAGCACCTGCCTCACCACCACTGGCTGCTGTACGACCAAGGCTTCTACGGTGATCGTCAAAACCAATCCAGACGGTCGTCACAATATCCGGCCCATAACCAGAAAACCAGGCATCCTTTGAACTGTTGGTTGTCCCAGTTTTACCACCAATATCACGACGTTTCAGATCACGCGAGGCACGCCACCCTGTACCGCTCCAACCTGGCTCACCAAAAATATTGGTATTCAAAGCATCATGGATCAGAAATGCCAAAGGGGTACTGATAACGTGAGGAGCATATTTTTGCCCATCTTCACTACCGTCAACTACCGGAACTTTCTCTAACTCAGGCAGCGGTAATATCTCCTGCTGCCCAACCTGAGATTGAGCCACATTTTCAATCGAATTTTCAGAAAGTTCGATTGAACGCACAGTATCACCATAAATCACCGGAATATCGCACTGTGGACACGCAATCTTAGGTTTCGCCTCAAACAGGATATCCCTATCTTCATTTTCAATTCTGGTAATGAAGTAAGGATCTATCAAATAGCCGCCATTAGACATGACCGAATACCCACGCACTATTTGCATTGGTGTAAATGATGGGGATCCCAAAGCCAGAGATTCTGTACGAACAATATTTTGTGCCAGGAAGCCAAACCGTTGCAGGTAATCAGCGGCATAATCAACCCCCATCGCACGCATTGCCCGAACCATTACAGCATTCTTCGATTGCCCTAATCCCTGACGCAAACGAATTGGCCCCGCATACGTTGGCGGGGAATTTTTCGGGCGCCAGTCAGTACCAGCGCCCGCATCCCAGCGGCTGATTGGCAGGTCATTAAGCAACGAAGCCAGCGTCAGCCCTTTATCCATCGCAGCGGTATAGAGAAACGGTTTAATATTGGAACCAATCTGACGTAATGACTGCGTAACCCGGTTAAACTTACTTAAGCTGAAATCGAACCCACCCACCAGCGCTTTTACAGCGCCATCATTAGGATCAATAGAAACCAAAGCCGCATTAACTTCCGGCATTTGTGACAACCACCAGATATCTTTTACTTTCCGAACCCAAACCTGTTCACCAGCCTGAACCACTTCATTCACACTACGTGGAACTGCACCCTGCACACTATCAGATTTGAATTTTCTGGCCCAACGGACACCCGCCATCGGCAATTCTGCACTGCTGCCATCAACCAGCATCACCGTCGCTTGATCAGCTCCCGTGCTGGTCACAACCGCCGGCATTAACGGCCCATAATTTGGCAGAGCCTTAAGCTTCTTAATAATCTGTTCCCTATCCCAGGCAGGTTCACCCACTTTCCACAACACTTCCTGCGCCCCGCGATAACCATGACGCATATCGTAATCAATGATGTTATTACGCACCGCATCCGTAGCAGCCAACTGAAGCTTGCGGGTAATCGTGGTGTAAACTTTATAGCCGTCGGTATAAGCATTCTCGCCATAACGCTCAATCATGTCCTGACGTACCATCTCAGCCAAATAGGGCGCAGAAAAAGCAATCTGAGGCGCATGATAATTAGCCACCAGCTTTTCACTTCTGGCTTGGTTATATTGCTGCTGAGTAATATAGCCCTGATCGAGCATACGGCTCAGAACCACATTCCGGCGGTTAATCGCCCGGCTATAAGAATAAAGCGGGTTAAAAGTAGAAGGGGCTTTTGGCAGACCGGCAATCATGGCCATCTCACTCAATGTCAACTCATTTATATTCTTACCAAAATAAACCTGAGCCGCAGCCCCGACACCATAAGCCCGGTAACCGAGATAAATTTTATTGAGATAGAGTTCAAGGATCTCATCTTTATTCAGTAACTGCTCAATCCTGACAGCCAGAAAAGCTTCCTTGATTTTACGCATCAATGTCTTCTCAGGACTGAGAAAGAAATTTCTCGCCAATTGCTGAGTAATGGTACTGGCCCCTTGAGAAGCACGGCCTGAAGTCATCGCCACAGACGCCGCCCGGATAATTCCTATAGGATCAACGCCATGATGTTCATAAAAACGACTGTCCTCCGTTGCAATAAATGCCTTCACCATAACAGGTGGAATTTCGGACAGAGTAAGAGGCATACGGCGCTTCTCACCATACTGAGCAATAAGCTCTCCATCCGCACTGAACACCTGCATTGGTGTCTGTAATCGAACATCTTTTAATGTCGCCACATCAGGTAACTGAGGCTCGATATATTTGTACATGCCAAAAATCGAGGCTGTTCCCAGAAAAATGCAACTCACGACAAAGATTAAAAAATACTTTACGAACTTCACCTGAAATTTCCCATGCCACGTTAGTTGGGTGGTTTATAAACAATCGGCGCGTAGTATAAAGGTTACACAGCACCTTGAATATGGTCTTTTATTAAAATTACTGATATGGAGATCGTCATATGTACTCACCAAAGTGGTATGTCGGCCTGGACATCCAAAATGGAGCCATTCGTGCCGTCGCAGCCATAAAACGCCGTAGTGGCTGGCAGCTTCACCACTGCTGGCAATATCTTTTATCTGATGCAGTTATGCCAGAAGGTCGTTTACAGCGGCCAGAGATATTATGCGATATATTAAATCAATGGCGTCAAAAATTACCCAAAAAAATCAGTTTCAGACTCGCCTTACCTGTACAGCAAACATTGCAGCGGAATCTGACGTTACCTTCAGATATCACTCTTAAAGAGCCGGAACAAGGCTGGTTTATCAATGCCAGCGCCGAAAAACAATTTCCCTTTAACACCCGAGAACTGGCTCTGGATTACCGTATTATCGAGCAAAACGCCTATATCAGCGCAGCCCGTCAGAAAGATCTGGATATCTGGCTACAGTGCCTTGCACAAGCAGAAATCTTCCCAGACGCCATTGATATTGCCCCCTGTGCACTACGCTATATAGCGCAATATGCTGGCGTTCCGGCTGATAGCTGGCTACTGCACCGGCAACAATCCAGTTGGTTATGGGTATCTCCTGCCAATGCACCCTTTGCTTATGATTTAGTATCAGCAAATACCGCAACTTCTCCACTACAGGTTATTAGCCAATTACCGGCCTCATCCATAACTAAAAAGAATATTTATTACAGCAGCTACCAACAAGAAACGCTGCCTGAAGGAACTTACTCCTGGGATATGCTGGCAGCATTCCGTCACTATCAACCACCGCTCCCGGTTCAACTGATGGAATATGTGATAGCTGGTGGCTTGGCACTCAGACCGGATGATAAATGATGTATCAGGTTAATTTTCTGCCCTGGCGACAAACCCGGCTGAAATCCCGCTATCGGTGGTGGACGATTCTTCTCCTATTGCAATTGGCGTTGTGGCTGGCAGTGCTCGTCTGGGTGTCGTTGAAACAACTGGAAACAATTAACAAGCATCAAAGACAATTACAAAAACTCAACCAGCAACAATTGCATTTACAACAACAGATAACTCAGACAGAAGAGGCGTTCAATCTTCACAACAAACTGGCCTATAAATTAAAACAACAACAAACGCGGCTGAAACAGAATCAGCAACATTTGAGATTATTCAATGAATTACCTGAGTTACTACCGGAAGGAAGTTGGCTAACCGCTTTCGATGATCATGCGGGTCAATTGAAATTGGTTGCTAACAGTCTGGATTATTCCAGTATGACATCGCTGCTGGATAATCTCGAAAACAACGGACAACTATCTGAAATTCAACTGAGAAAAATGACCACCACTGAACAGCAAATCAGGCAGTTTATTATTGATGCGAACTGGCAGACGGAGATACCCGATGATAAAAAATGACTATTTATGGTGGTTTGCCAAACCCGCCTGGCTACTCTTTATTTGGCAGCAAACTATCATCATCCTAGTCCTGATCCTGTTTTATCTTTTCTTCTGGCAAGAGAAAGCTGAACGGGAAATTGGGCTGACACAGGAAATAATCGTCCAGCAAACCAATACAAAATCAGCCAATAACCAGCTAAATCAGTTACCTCAGTTGGAAGATATACGGCAACAGATAAACCAAATTGAAAATGAACTTAACCAGCCACCACAAAACACCGTAAAAATTACCGCAGTAAAACAACTGCAACAACCGTTGATAAATTCTGGCGGGCAAATTATTGAATGGCAACGTAAAAATGAAGGAGAAAAAACGCTCTGGCAAATAACGATTTATTTAAACTATGAACAAATGCTGGATTTTCTTGATGCATTACAGGCGTTATACCCGCCGCTGCTGATCAAACAGTTTTCTGTTTCTCCATTAGGCGAATCTCTAAATGTCAAAATGACCTTGTCAGAAATCTCATATGAGGAACTTTATGACTAAAATATTTATTCTTTTTATCATTTTCCTGCCTGCTATCTGCATTGCAGAAATAAGAAACCCTTTTGCTCCACCAATAACAGAAACAGAAGAGCAACCTATTGAGTTATTTGATCAATCAGTCAATGAAGCTGAGATTCAGCACCTCTCAACAGCATTACAATATGCAGACGCAGAAAAAATTGCCCTTAATCTCAGACAAAATATACCCGCACTGATGACCAAAGAGGGTAAGGCTGATTTTGATCCTGAAACTAACAGCCTGATTTTGCAGGATAGCCCCATTGCAATCGCTCAAATAAAAAGCTGGCTGAAAGAAATAGATACACCACAACAGCAGGTGCAAATTACCGCACATATCGTAACCAGCAGCAGGGAAGCATTGCATGAACTGGGAGTCTATTGGGGGATGCCGATAGGAGATCAACTTAATACATCAACAGGTATAAACCGCCTGAATATCAACCAAGCTGCCAACGACAACATGCACCGATTTGCGTTCAATATTGCCCGCATCCATACCCGTTTGCTGGAAATGGAACTCAGCGCCTTAGAACAGGAAAACCAACTGGATATTATCGCCAGCCCAAGACTAACCGCTTCACATCAACAGTTAGCCAGCATTAAACAAGGCTCTGATATCCCCTATGTCAGTCAGGAAAAAGAGAAAAGTACCGTGCAATTTAAAGAAGCCGTACTTGGAATGGAAGTCACACCTCATATACTGAGAAAAGATAAAATCAGGCTCTCACTGAAAATCAGCCAAAACATGCCGGGAATCTCAATCAGTCAAGGTGGTGGTGAGAATTTAACCATCGACAAACAGGAAATAGTGACCCAAGTTACTGTAAAAAATGGTGAAACACTGATTCTCGGTGGAATTTTTCAACAGAAAAAAAGTGAGAAAACCCAAAAAGTGCCTTATCTATCAGACATCCCTTTGATCGGTTCATTATTTAGCCAAAAAGGTCATAAACACAGCCGACGTGAGTTGGTGATATTTATCACTCCTCAATTGATGGATATTTAATCGAATGAAAAAATATAACCACTATATCAATGATGTCGGCAACAAAAAATTCAGCAATTAGGTATGATTATGCGCAGATTTTTTCATCTAACCCTGTTTATAGATTTGACGCTGAGTCCGATTTAGCATACAAGAGTGAGCTAATTAAATAGTCGGGTTAATATCACAATAATAACCAGTGCTTCCGTTACAAGAAGCTCATCGTTGATTTATATAGTTGCAAACCTGGCTGATGTACTGAGATAATTTTCTCACCAGTCGGCCTCCAAGAAACCTCGTTCTTCAGGACGGGAAGGAAAGGAAGTGGTTTTCCCACTAACGATTAATTTTTGCATTTTTACATTTTCCTATGTAGTGTGTGACCCTATGAAACACGCATATAAAGCGCGAAATATCAAAGCTGTCAGGCTGACAGTGTTAGCCTACGGAGAGAAGGTAAGCTTGGGCTCGCGTCACTGCGAGTCAGATACGTCTCTGTGAAGTGGGAATCCTCTTCCTTTTAGGAAGAGGAGCAGTCAAGAGGGTTTCAGTTTAGGTCCCGCTGCTAATTTGATTGGCGGGGCGGGTTATCATTAACGAATAGTCTTAGTAATACCAAAAACATGGCAGAGAAACGTAATATCTTTCTGGTTGGGCCTATGGGTGCCGGCAAAAGCACTATTGGTCGTCAGTTAGCTCAGCAACTCAATATGGAGTTTTATGACTCCGATCAAGAAATTGAGCGACGTACCGGAGCTGACGTGGGCTGGGTATTCGATGTGGAAGGTGAAGAGGGCTTCCGCGAACGCGAAGAAAAAGTGATTAACGAACTCACTGAAAAACAAGGCATTGTACTGGCGACTGGCGGGGGCTCTGTTAAATCCAGAGAAACCCGTAATCGTCTGTCTGCCCGTGGTGTCGTGGTCTACTTGGAAACCACCATTGAAAAACAGTTAGCACGCACCCAGCGCGATAAAAAACGTCCTTTACTTCAAGTTGATGCACCAGCACGCGAAGTTTTAGAAAATTTAGCGAACGAACGTAATCCTCTGTATGAGGAAATAGCTGATGTCACTATCCGTACCGATGAACAAAGCGCTAAAGTTGTCGCTAACCAAATCATTGAGTTACTGGAAAAGAACTGATTCAAGCAAGTCTGTACAGCGATAAATAATAAAGGCGAAGGCTGCTATGGAAGAGATCACTGTCACTTTAGGGGAGCGTAGCTACCCAATTACTATCGCAAAAGGGTTATTTGATGATCCTTCTGCTTTTGCACCCCTAAAAGCAGGTCAGCAGGTTATGCTGGTGACGAATCAAACACTGGCTCCGTTGTATCTGGCAAAAGTAAAAGCCACTTTGCAGCTAACCGGGATTCAAGTAGATGAAGTGATTCTACCCGATGGTGAACAGTACAAATCTCTTTCCGTATTAAATGACGTATTTTCTGCTTTGCTGGAAAATAACCATAGCCGGGATACAACCCTTATCGCTCTCGGTGGCGGCGTAATCGGTGATTTAACTGGTTTTGCCGCTGCCTGTTATCAACGTGGTGTCCGTTTTATTCAGGTTCCTACCACCCTTCTTGCTCAGGTTGATTCCTCTGTTGGAGGAAAAACCGCAGTAAACCATCCTTTTGGCAAAAATATGATAGGTGCATTCTATCAGCCGGCCTCTGTGATGGTCGATCTTAATTGCCTGCAAACACTTCCAGCCCGTGAGCTTTCTTCAGGTCTGGCTGAGGTAATTAAGTACGGTATCATTCTCGACAGCGAATTCTTTAGCTGGCTTGAAAATAATATGGATAAACTGCTCAATCTTGATGACCAGGCAATGGCTTACTGCATCCGTCGTTGCTGTGAATTGAAAGCAGAAGTTGTCGCAGCAGACGAAAAAGAATTGAGTGGCCTGCGTGCCTTGCTGAATCTTGGTCATACATTTGGTCACGCAATTGAAACAGAAATGGGATATGGCGTCTGGCTGCACGGAGAAGCTGTTGCCGCAGGAATGGTTATGGCAGCAAGAGCCGCTCAATTGGCTGATAACTTCTCTGAGCAGGAGACTCAACGTATTATCCGATTGCTGGAGCGGGCAAATCTGCCTATACACGGGCCAAAAAACATGCCACCGGAAGCTTATCTCCCGCATATGATGCGAGATAAGAAAGTTATAGCAGGTAAATTACATCTGATTCTTCCGACAAAAATTGGCAAAGCTAATCTCCGTTCAGACATTGGGCATGATTGTGTCCTTGAAGCTGTCCGCCAGTGTTTACCACCTGAAAATGTGTAATTATCAATAAATTAAATGTTTTTTTGCATACATCTGGTTGTTGTGTCATAAAATAGCTACTTTATCAGACAAATTTTCATTCATTGCTATTTAGGTCAGCCTATCGGACCGACTTTAATTGCAATTGGCAGTATTAGCTCTGTTTGGAGGGCATATGGACGAATTCAAATCAGAAAATGAACAAAGGGCAGATAACGAGTTTAGGCCAGATACCTCAGACCGCCGTCCTTCACGATCACGCCAACCATTAAACAAACCCAAGTTTGCAGTTTCACGCCAGCAAATGATGATCGGGATTGGAATTTTGGTGCTGTTACTGCTGATTATGGCTATCAGTTCTGCTTTAAAAGCGCCAACTGAACATGAGAAACAGCAATCTCCAAATGTTGCAGAAAAAAATATTGATTTATCAGGTTCACCATCCAAAAACGATAACAATCAATCCGTCACATCGGAGAATACCACTGCAAATACAATTAACGGGCCACAAGAAATCAATATTCCTCCTGTCAGTGGTACCCCAACGCAACCTCAACAGCCTCAATTTAACAATGGTGAAAGCCAGCGCATTGAATTACCCGGACATACTCCTGATGCACTGACTCAGCAACAAAGTAATATAAATCATGCAGTGCAGAATCTGAATCAGGCCCAGCAACCGCAGACAGTAACACCACCACCAGCGGTACAGCAGAAACCGGAAAATATCCATCCACTGAAACCAGAAACACTTGCTAAATCAAAACCATCTACAAGTCATACCAGCAACAGCAAAAATAATGTGGCCGGCAGTAATCCGCTGAAAGCCCCGGCAAATCACTACACTTTGCAATTAAGTAGCGCCAGCCGTTCAGATACACTGACTGCTTTTGCTAAAAAGAATAACCTCACTCATTACAAAGTTTATGAAACTAAACGTAATGGGAAAACCTGGTTTATTTTGATTCATGGTGATTACAGTTCTGTTTCTGAAGCCAAACGGGCCGTTTCATCTCTGCCAGCCGAGATTCAGGCGAAAAAACCTTGGGTTAGAACAATGCAGCAAGTGCAACAAGATCTGAGAAATTAAAACAATACTTATTAGGCGCTGATATGCTGTCCTAAACAGAGTACAATCTGCGGCTCTGGAATGATTGAGTAATTAATTGACAGCATGAAAAAAAAACGCGCTTTCTTAAAATGGGCCGGTGGAAAATACCCGTTGGTAGATGATATCAAACGTCATCTGCCAGCGGGTAATTGTCTGATAGAGCCATTTGTTGGCGCAGGTTCTGTTTTTCTGAACACAGACTATGATTCTTACATCCTCGCTGATATCAACAGTGACCTAATTAACCTGTACAACACAGTAAAATTCAGGGCTAATGAGTTTATTACTCATACACGCCCTCTGTTTACCCAGGAATACAACACCGCCGAACATTTTTATCAGTTACGGGAACAATTTAACCAAAGTACCGATCCGTTCCAGCGTAGCGTGTTATTCCTTTATCTCAATCGCCATTGTTACAACGGCCTCTGTCGTTATAATTCTCATGGTAAATTTAACGTACCGTTCGGCCGTTATAAAAAACCCTATTTCCCTGAAGACGAATTACACTGGTTTGCTGAAAAATCCCAAAATGCCACTTTTATTTGTGAGCACTATCAACACACTTTGAACAAAGCACGGGAAGGCTCGGTTATCTATTGCGACCCACCTTATGCCCCTCTGTCGGCAACAGCAAACTTTACGGCGTATCACACCAACAGTTTTAACATTGCAGATCAGGAAAATCTGGCACAGATTGCATTTAAGTTATCATCAGAACGTGCAATTCCTGTTTTGATATCCAATCACGATACGCCAATGACACGAAAATGGTACCATCAGGCTTCACTTCATATTGTCAAAGCACGTCGCACTATCAGCAGGAATATCCTTGCCCGCAGTAAAGTAGACGAAATTTTGGCCTTATATCGCTAACTTATCCACCCCCTTTTGCCTCGCAATTAAGGGAGATAGAAACGATTTGGAGAAGATAATGAAAGATTTTCTGATTGCCCCATCCATTTTATCTGCAAATTTTGCGCGGTTGGGTGAAGATACAGCAAAAGTACTGGCAGCAGGTGCAGACGTTGTTCACTTTGATGTGATGGACAACCATTATGTTCCTAACCTGACTATCGGCCCTATGGTCTGCCAGGCTCTGCGGGATTATGGCATTACTGCGCCAATTGATGTGCATCTGATGGTAAAACCGGTTGACCGCATTATCCCGGATTTTGCCAAAGCAGGAGCAACTTACATTACCTTCCATCCAGAAACCAGTGAACATATTGATCGCAGCCTGCAACTCATCAAAGAGCATGGTTGTAAAGCCGGCTTGGTATTCAATCCTGCAACTCCACTGAGTTATCTTGATTATGTTTTGGATAAACTGGACATCATTCTGTTGATGTCGGTCAATCCTGGGTTCGGCGGCCAATCTTTCATCCCTGGAACACTGGAGAAGCTGCGCCAGGTTCGTAAAATCATTGACGAAAGTGGTTATGATATTCGTCTTGAGGTAGATGGTGGTATTAAAGCCAGCAATATCGCAGAAGCGGCGGCCGCTGGTGCAGATATGTTCGTTGCTGGTTCTGCTATTTTCAATCAGCCAGATTACAAAACCGTCATTGATAATATGCGTAGTGAATTGTTAAAGGTATCTCATGGCAAATAAGGTATTAAAAGGTATTCGTGCTATCGCCTTTGATCTGGACGGCACGCTGGTAGACAGCGCAGGTGGTTTGGCTGATGCACTGGATCAGGCTCTGTTAGCTAAAGGTTTCCCTGCTCCGGGAAAAGAACGGGTTGCTGTCTGGGTAGGTAACGGCGCGGATATTATGGTCGAACGTGCGTTGACATGGGCCAGAGTCGAATTGACCACACAACTGCATCAAGAAACCCGTGAGCTGTTTGACCATTTCTATGAAACAACGGTAACAACAGGTAGTCAGTTGTTCCCGGAAGTCAAAGTCACATTGGCCGAACTGGCAAAACACAACCTGCCAATAGGTATCATCACCAATAAGCCAACACCGTTTATTGCTCCTTTGCTGGATTCTTTAAGTATCAGTGAATACTTTTCATTGGTGTTAGGCGGTGATGATGTTAAAAAGAAAAAGCCACACCCGGCACCTATTTATCTCACAATGGGCACATTCGGACTGCATAAGGAAGAACTGCTCTTTGTCGGTGATTCCCGTAATGATATTTTAGCGGCACAAGCGGCTGGTTGCCCTTGTGTTGGTTTAACCTATGGATATAACTACGGTGAATCTATTGAATTAAGCAATCCAGACTGCATATTAACGAATTTCTCGGATCTGCTATCCACAATTGGACTCCCATCTTTGAAACTTCAGGAAGCATAATAAAATGAATGAACCCACTGTATCTGAAAAACTAAACTCCCAAAAACCTATTGTATTCAGCGGCGCGCAGCCTTCCGGTGAATTAACCATCGGTAACTACATGGGGGCGTTACGTCAGTGGGTTAAAATGCAGGATGATTATGACTGCATCTACTGCATCGTTGACCAACATGCAATCACTGTCCGCCAGGACCCAAAAGAATTGAGAAAACGCACTCTGGATACATTGGCACTCTACCTGGCTTGTGGCATTGATCCAGAAAAAAGCACCATTTTCGTTCAGTCCCATGTACCACAGCACACTCAATTAAGCTGGGTCCTGAACTGCTATACCTATTTCGGCGAACTCAGCCGTATGACTCAATTCAAAGACAAATCAACCCGCCATTCCGAAAACATCAACGCAGGTCTGTTTGACTATCCGGTACTGATGGCTGCGGATATTTTGGTATATCAAACAAACCAGGTCCCGGTAGGTATTGATCAGAAACAGCATCTTGAACTGAGCCGCGATATCGCTCAACGATTTAATGCTATCTACGGCGATATCTTCACTGTGCCAGAACCGTTCATCCCAACGGGTGGTGCCCGTGTTATGGCCCTTCAGGACCCAGAAAAGAAAATGTCTAAATCAGATGATAACCGCAACAACGTTATCGCTCTGTTGGAAGACCCAAAATCAGCAGCTAAAAAGATTAAACGTGCAGTCACAGATTCAGAAGAACCACCCCGCATTCGTTACGATCTGGAACAAAAACCTGGGGTTTCTAACTTATTGGATATCCTCGCTGGCGTTACCGGCAAAACTATTCCTGAACTGGAAACAGAATTTGCAGGCCAGATGTATGGCCATTTAAAAGGTGCTGTGGCTGATGCAGTTTCCGGTATGCTGACTGAGTTACAAGAGCGTTTCCATCATTTCCGTAATGATGAAGCCCTGCTGAACAAGATCATGGCAGAAGGTGCAGCTAAGGCAAAAGCCCGCGCTCAGATTACGCTGGATAAAGTGTACGAAGCTGTTGGCTTTATTGCTCATCCTTAATAATTAAGAGATAAAATGTGCACGTTTACCGCGTGCGCATTTCAAAGTGCTAACCAACCCATTTGATATTTCTCGTCATTGTAAACCTTAGATAATGTGCTGTCGGCTGATTAGTTTTCTCCAATCCTTTAATAACACTTTATTGCATCAACGATGGTAAAAGCCTAACAGATTAATCAGCCAGAAAGGTTATAACCGTTAAACAGGTATTTAAGTGTTAATAAAACGCGAAAATCACTTAAAAACAACGACATGAATTGATTTTAGCTCTTCAAGTTAATTGCGTATATATTGAAAATAACAGCATGATGATCCTGAATTACGGCGAAATGTACCGATATGGTGAGCCGATTTCTTCTTCATTTGTTGAATCGACGATCAATGAAGTCATCGCTAAACGCATGGTGAAAAAGCAGCAGATGCAATGGAGCCAACAAGGTGTGCATTACTAACTCCCGACATACACAGCGGTACTCAATGATGATTTAAAAGCCCGATTCGAGCATTAGTATCCGGGCATAAAATTATGTGAAGAAACGGATCATAATTTGACAGAGGTGGTTGCCGCATAAGTGCCCCTGACTTTTTTATGCTCTCCTTAACAATAGCCAATTGCCATAATTTTTTGGTAGCGTTCCGCCAGTAATGTTTCAATATCGAGCTTTTTCAATGCTGACAAATCGGCGAGTAGCTGTTGTTTTAAATTTTCACCCGCGATCAGATAATCACGATGAGCACCACCAAGTGGCTCTGGGATAATAGTATCGATAATACCAAGCTCTTTGAGTCGTTTCGCCGTCATTCCCATCACTTCAGCGGCAACCTGAGCTTTTTGTGCATCTTTCCAAAGAATAGATGCGCAACCTTCCGGTGAAATTGCCGCATAGGTACTGTATTCCAACATATTAATACGATCGCCAACCCCTATCGCTAACGCACCACCAGAGCAACCTTCTCCTGTGATCACACAGACGATTGGCGTTTTTAAGCAAGACATTTCCATAATGTTTCGCGCAATCGCTTCGGCTTGTCCCCGCTCCTCAGCGCCAATACCTGGATAAGCGCCCGCAGAATCAATAAAAGTCACTACTGGTATATGGAAACGCTCGGCCATTTTCATTAAGCGTAATGCTTTACGATAACCCTCAGGGGAAGGCATACCAAAGTTGCGCATCACTTTTTCTTTCGTGGTACGGCCTTTTTGCTGCCCTATTACCATCACAGGTTGGCCATCAAGACGAGCTAAACCACCAACAAGGGCTTTATCATCTGCAAATGCTCGGTCACCCGCTAGCTCTTGAAACTCAGTAAAGATCAAAGAAACATAGTCGAGGGTGTAAGGTCTCATGGGGTGTCTGGCAAGTTGGACGATTTCCCAAGCGCCAAGTTGAGAAAAAATGGTTTTCGTTAATGAAAGACATTTCTTCTCAAGTAATTTGATTTCCTCGTCGATCTTAATATCCGACAGATGGCTATTTTCTTTAAAGGTCACTAAGGCGTCGATTTTTTCATTCAATTCGACGATTGGTTTTTCAAATGCGAGAAAATGAGTAGACATAGAATCCTTAACATGGTAACCATCCCATTTTTAATGGAGGTTATTAGCAGTAGAATTTTTGTTTTATGACAGCGTCAATTTTTGAATAGGAGTTATTTCCCCTAATCCCATGTTAGGGAGTTCGTGACTATAAGTCTATAACCATCGCGTTGTTTTATCTTGGTGACCATAGATTTTTATGCTCTCGTATAGGTGTACAGAGTGAAGTTTGTTATTTATTTCTGATATACCCGCTTAACTTGAAGATGCAGGATTCAGACGGGTACGGCTTCCCGTTGTTTTCACCGCAGTTTTCTGGCCTTTGCGCATACAGCCATAAGCGAGTTTCGTCCCCTGCATGGGATGGAGGTGCTCAAGTTCGGCTTTTTGTTCATCGGTAATGAATATTTTCATGACTGATACCATGAATCCTCATTTTGGGGAAAATCAAGCAGTTTCAATGAGCACGGGTATACTACGATTTTGGATATTAACAGATAAAAAACAAAAAGCACTAAAAAAATATAAAAACAAATGAAAACCATATTGGAAGATTGTAACTAAACGTAATGAATAATAAGTTAATTAATAAAATAGAATAAAATTAACCACATATCATTTTATTAAAAATACAAATTAGACATGATATATAAAATATACTATATCTAATGAAATTATTTTTAGAATAGGAATTTTGATGTAAATAATAATTTTACAACTAGATTATATTTGCTTGAATTAATCACAGCATGGAGTCTAGTTTAGTATTGTATATTATGGATACGCGTTAAGAAATAAAAGTATGGTATTTATCACAAAAAGGAATCTTAGACTATCTTATAATAAGTGAAATTACTAAGACAGCCGGTCAGTTATTATGGCTGGTGCCTTTTTAGTCAAAGGAAAGTGCATTATTTACATTGATTGAATGAAAATCGCTATTTACGTAGGCGCATTCGCAAAAGTAGCAACAAAGTACTTATCTTTTCTAAAACTAAAAATTAGAACTATAACCATTGATAATGGCCAGGGATTTACTACTCATGATCGTACCAGTAAAAATTTAGGAAAAAAATATTGTTCCCATCCTTATTATCTTTGAGATAAAGGGATAAAAGAGGATCCTAATAGATTACTTTTTAAAAGCAAATTTTAATATCATTGATTGCTTGTAGGAGCCAAACCTAAGGGCGGTAGCGTACTCAAATAGGATAAAAGCTCACACCTAATCAGAGCAGGATTCTTTGCCCTTTACCACGGGGCGGAAAAACGGGTTATTTTCCACGTCAGCTAGCGGGGCATTCGCGAGTGCCAACTTGTACGGCCTGGTGATGACGTGTCGCGCGAATGACATCAATCCTTATTTTTACTTCCGGCACATATTTACCGAATTACCCAAACACTATTCCGGTAAGTCTTTACTTGATCTTCTACCATGAAATGTTGATCTCAGTGAGATTGAGTCTAATCGTACGGGTTAATTGGGCACTTACGACTCTCTGTAAACCTGGTATATTATTTAGTCTGTCAAAGACTGTTGAAATAATAAGGGCAGAGAGTGCGGATTTTCATCAGGGCTCTTTGAAGCCGAATATATGTTTGCGGTTTGCGACTACTTTTATTAGAAAAATATGTCATCCACTTGAATTGAGTCGGTGTTCATATAAATTATATAGTAAATTTAACATAAACCAAGTAGGAAAATTATGGATAAGAAAGAAATTATCGCTTATATAAAAGAAAAAATTATTTATGAAAATCTTGAACTCAGCGAATGGGGGCATGAACTGTCAGATATTAAAGATGATACATCTTTAATATCTGACGATGGACTGGCTTTGGATTCTGTAGATTTACTTGATATTTTTGTGGCAGTTCAACAGAAATATGGCATTGAATTAGGTAACATAACTAAAGAAATGATGGAAGAACATTGTAGAACGCCATTAACCTTAGCTGAACTGGTTATTAATAATCTTGGTGGTAATTGAGATAAATAACATATACCCAATAGATTTCAAGTTGCAGCGTGGCGGCAAGTGAACGCAGCCAACAAAGCAGCAACTTGAAAGATGAAGGGTATAAATGGTCATTAGATAGTACGTGATGGGTCATTTGAATTTATTTTTATATGACCCGTCAATCCATTTACGAATAGTTGTTAAACCTATAAGTACTTCTATAGAATATGAAAACACTAATTATAACCAACTATCAATCAAATCTCGTTGAACATATATTCAATAACCTTGACTCTGACGATATTCTTTTGCACTCAGTAGATATTAAATATAACACTAAAGAAAATTCAAAAGTTAAGTTGATTGAGAAAATTGAAAATCATAATGATACTTATGAAAATGTCATTGTTGATTTGAGATACAATGAGCAAGAAGACTTAGAAAGAATAGTAGACAGTCCTGATATCAACAATAGAGATGGTCTTTTTTCAAATACAGTAACTGATAATGTTCTATTTGTAATGCAAACGATAAAGGGTTTAATATTAGATAACATAAAATCAGGTAAGGGAAAATACTTCTTCCTGTTGCAAGATGATTCATTCGGTTATCTAGACAGCTGTTATAGCTCTCCAGTATACAATGAGACAATAACTGCAATGTCGAAATCCTTAGCAAAAGAGTACTCTCGTTACAATATGTTTTTTAATACATTAGTAATTCAACCCGAGTTAAAGGAGTTGAAACTTGATCGAAATAGTAAAGAAGTTTTAAAAAACTATGCATTGAAATATAAAACAATCAACTATGAGGATGTAACTAAGTTTCTAATTTCAATGATTCAAAACGAGTTTCCCCTAAATGGGGCTACGATACGGCTAGGAAATGGAGTTGTAGACTATGTCTAAGAAAGTAGTACTCATTACCGGAGGCGGCAGAGGGATCGGTAAAGAAATTTGCATGAAACTATCATCCGAAAACACCCATGTAGCTCTAACATATACAAGAAATTCATATAAGGCAGAAGAAGTTAAACATTACCTAGATGAAAGAAACATATCATCTTCTATCCATATGCTAGATATTAAAGACTTCAACATGTGCAAATCAATAGTTGAGGAAATTGAAAAAAAACAGGGTTCAATAAATATACTTGTAAACAATGCAGGTATAACTTTGAGTAAACAATTTGTCAGTTGTAATGATGCAGAGAATAAAGACGTTTTATATACTAACCTTCAAGGCGTTATAAACATGACTTTAGCTTCTGTCCCATCCTTGAAAAACTCCACATCTAGCAACAATATGGGAAGAATTATAAACATATCCTCAAACACATCGCTTTGCGGCAATGCGGGTCAAGTAGCATATAGTAGCTCCAAAGGAGGCGTCAATGGATTCACAAGGCTTTGCGCAAGAGTTTTATCAAAATACAATATCATTGTGAATGCTATTGCCCCCGGATATATCGACACCGATATGACAAATGACATCCCAAAAAGTATCTATGAGCATGTATTACGTGCTTCAGCTATAAGTCGTGTAGGAAACGTGGAAGATGTCAGCTCAATAGTTAAATTACTATGTGATGAAAATTGTAATTACATGACTGGTCAAGTGCTCCATGTTGATGGTGGAAAGTTCTGTTAAGTATCTAATAAGGTCAGAGCAGGATTCTACTTTGCGTAAAAATTATCCATTTCGCAGATATTGATAATTTCTCACATTCAATACGTTTTATTGATAGGTTTTGACATCTCAGCTACGTATTTATTGAGCTGCCAGAGGGTTGTTTTTATACATAATAATCATATAAAGAATGTGAGATCCCGCTCTGCTAATAAGGTAAATTAATGAAAAATTCAATTATTATTGCTGGTATGGGATTGTATACCCCACCTGTTCCTAATTTAGACGAATTAAAATTGTATATTGAAGACAAACACAAGCTAATAAATAACCATGAATACAATTCTATTGGAATAAAAAATGCGACTGTATCTGTTCATGATATAGAATGTACAGATTCTTTTGGAAAAAATGGTTGGATTAATAATGCTTCTATTTTTGCTTTACGAGCAACTCAAGAAGCTATCAAAAATTCAGGATTAGATCTTGATGATTATGATAAGAGTAGGATTTCTGTTGTATTAGGCAGTTATAACTCTGGGACAGATAGTTACTCAAAGATGTTCTCTAAAGTACTGAAAGGAAACGTAGAACAAGTAAAGCTTAGTGAACTTATGTCATCAATGTTGTCTCATTGTAGTAACGCTATTGCATCCCGTTACAACATCGAAGGAAAAAACATTGTCGTTTCATCAGCATGCTCTTCTAGTTTAACCGCTGTGGGTATAGCTACTGATTTATTAAACTCTAATAAAGCTGACTTAGTAATTTGTGGAGGCTGTGACTGTATTGATCTGCCGGTATTGGCTGGATTTAATAGTTTGAGCGCATTAAATGAAGGAAGATGTGCACCTTTTTCAGAACTTAAAGGGATAAATTTAGGTGAAGGTGCAGGTATTTTTATACTAGCAAGAAATAATGACGAAAATAGTAGTAAATGGTTAATAACGGGATATGGTGCGTCAAGTGACGCTTATCATGAAACATCACCAGAGCCAAATGGGGCAGGAGCCATACAGGCCATTGATGCAGCTCTATTTGCCGCTGACCTTAGTAGAAAAGATATAGATTTAATTTCTGCCCATGCTACAGGCACAAGCGCAAACGATGTACCAGAATCGCATGCTTACGACAAGCTGTTTGGTAACGATATTCCAGTGAGCGTAATGAAACCTTTTTACGGTCATACATTAGGAGCTTCGGGAATTATAGAGCTCATCAGTATTTTGTCTCTTCTAGACGCCGGTATTACACCAGAAAATAATAATGTATTAAAACTCAGAGAAGATTGTAGCCCTATAAATCTTAATTACAAAAACTACCCTAGCCAGAAAATTAAGACTATATTGGCAAACAGTTTTGGCTTTGGTGGAAGTAATAGTGCACTAATCGTAACCAAAAACAGTTGTAATCGAGAAATTAAATATGAGAAAACAGCTATACCTATAATAAAAGCGAGCTCTAATGATGGTGAATTCAAAAAAATAATCAAACCCGAAGGAAGTGTTTTTGGGGAAAAGTGTAGGATTAATCAACAAAATAAAAGATTTAAAAGGGATTCACCGGAGATAAAATTCTGCATAGAATCTGTAGGAGATGTGATTGATGGCTTTGAGGATGTAATACAAAGTAGTCCTAGAGCCGGATTAATTACAGGGAACTCACAAAGACCGCAAAAATGTTTAGAAACTTATCTAAAGTCTATCTATGAAGGTGATCCCAAGTTTGCAAGTGCTCGTCATTTTCCTGGGCATATCGTTAGCGCAATCTGTGGTCAGGTGTCTATCGCGCATAAAATTAGTGGACATTGCACGGTATTATGCAGTCCAACAGCTGCTTTCGAATATAGTGTCGATCTTTTAAGGAGCAATACTCAAGATTATATGATTGCTTGTTCAAGTGATGAAGTAACGCCTGCACAAGAAAGTGTTATAAACCATTTGTTTAAAGATGCCGAATGTAACCTTTCTAATGGGAGTGCAGCTATTCTATTGTCCAATAGAGAAAATCTAAATAAGACTAATGGCAAGCCAATAGCGTGGGTGCGAAGTATACTTCATTCTTCTTATAACGGACTAGTGTTGAGGAATGACATGAAGTTCCATAGTATTTTGGAGCGTCTCATTCTTGATTCTTGTGAGGAAGCATGTATAAGCTATGAAGAAATTGACCATTGTATTTTATCCAGCTCATTGATTGATAATGATATATATGATGGTGCTCGAAGTGTGTTGACCAAATACAACTCAAATCTACTAGTTGAGATTAAGAATGAGAAAAGGCTTTCATCTGACTTTATGACAAATATTGTGGAAGCAACCGAGAAGATATCAAACAATTCTAAAAAAACCGTTTTGGTAATATCGATAGATTTATCTTCAAATATCGGTGTTTGTATTATCTCTAAAGAAGAGAGATTGTCATAACCAGATATCTTTAAATAGGTAAAAAAGTAAGTAAAATTAAAAGAAATAATCACTTCTTATGTGGGTGTTGCGCTGGTTCTTATGCAGATTAAGTGTGGCGCTACGATCAATTTTAATTCGTCACTGATAAAATTTATATCCACCCACTTTATTCTTTTAAAAATAATACATTATACTCCGGAGATAACTTATTTTGAATAGAAAAAACAGTCATGGAGCTATTGTTGAAACTATTTCGAGTGAATCTTTTTCCATACTATTCCCTCATAGTTGTTCATTTTTTAAGGGGCATTTCCCAAACAATCCTATTGTCCCTGGCGTGCTGCTATTGGATACAATATATGACAATCTTGTCAAAATAGGCGTGCTAGATATTAATGGCATAGATAACGCTCGTTTCTATAATACCGTTACACCAAATGAGAAAATAACAGTTAAGTTAAATAATTTATCGAATAAGGTTGTTTGCACAGCAAAAAATGAAAAAGGTAAGGTGTTAAAAGCTAGTTTTATGAAAAGGCTTTGATATGATAGATTATTCAACGCAATCATATAATACGACACTGGGTGATTCTGTCCTTAGTATTAATACGATTAATAGTTCTCCTCTAAGTTTAGCGAGAAACTGTAGGAATATTATAGAGCATCAGAGTGGCGTCAACTCTCATAATATACCCTTATCTAGACATAAGGATTATGAGCTTCGTACAGCTTCGGAAGTTCTTAAAGAGGCATATAGACGAGGTCTTGACTTAAACTCTGAAAATCCTTTTGAAAAAAAAATAATTGGAAATTGTCAAACAATTTCACTGTTATGTCTAGGAATTATGCGTGAATTGGGAATTCCTTCGAGGTATCGATTTTGCTTGTGTACATATTTTAAATCAGGTTCATATGTTGAACACATCGTAATTGAGTATTGGTGTTTTTCAAGTAACACGTGGAAAGTTTTAGATCCAACAGTCACTCATGAGATTATTGAAAAAAATAAGACTTCTATTGATTTTGACTTTGATAATATACCTAAAAAGAAATCTAATATATTTACAGATCTATGGAAAAATTACAGACGAGGCGATTTAGATATTGATGAGTTACATCATAAATCATACAAAAAAATTGTTGGATTTGAACGGTTCGTGTGGAGAACATTGCAGGATATCTTAGCTTTAAATAAAGTAGAGTTGTTTTATTGGGATTACTTCGATTTTAAAAAGTATGTGAATGATCCCACGTTAGTTGATGTGCTAATTGATAATATAGATGAAAACAAGAAAAAGATCTCTAATATTAATATTAACTTTGACGGCTTTACTAATTTACACCCCTACCAAAGAGATTATAAATAATGCAAGATTTTATTAAAGGTGCACATGCTGAACCTTTTTCCTTTATTCACTCAGTTGAGTCTATCTCTAAAGATGAAGTCACTGCACGATCTAATTTTTCTACTGAGAGTACATATAGAGAGTGCTGTCAAAATTCTTGGCATTTAATTGTGGAATCCTTAGCTCAGGCAGCGGGGATACATATAAAAAATCAACTTGATATTAACTACAATGGATATTTAGTAGGAGTGGATGATTTAAATATTGAGAATGCCAATGTACTTATGGAGGATTACTTCTTGGTGGCTAGAATGATAAGTAATATTGATAATAAGTACTTGTATCATTGCGAGGCCACTGACGATATGCATCGCTCTATCTTAACCTGTAGGATTTTACTGTCCAACTCAAATTAAATTACAGAATGAATAAAATGTTCCTTATTTTGAATTGGTTTCTTTCTCCAGTGCCGTAAATTCAAAAAAGGAGACGTTTTTATGGCAAAGTCTATTTTGGCTCTGATCACCTCCCTTATTACACTAGCTCCTATCTGACGATTTACTCCCGCTTTTAACCATGTTCTATTTTTAAACTGCTTTCGGTTATGAGCTAGTTTATTGTTCGATTAAGTTTCATGGGCATTATTTATGCTCAGTATAAATCATTAATGGATAAAAAAATGAAAACAAAAGATAGAGTTATTAGCGAACCAGTAATTGATGATGATGAAAACTTAACTTCATTGAGCTTGAAAAGTTTCCATATAGAATTTAATAAGGAAGCTTCCCTTGAAGATATTTCATACGCAGCTATAAATCATTTACCAGTGACCCTAGATGATGAAGTGATCGCTAGAGTCGAAAAGTCACGTCATATTTTAGAAAATATGGTAGAGGAAAATCGAGTTATTTATGGTGTAAATACAAGCATGGGGGGCTTTGTCAATTATATTGTTCCTATTGATAAAGCGAGTGAGTTACAAAACAATTTAATTAACGCAGTTGCTACTAATGTAGGCGCATTTTTTGACGATACGACCGTCAGAGCAACAATGTTGGCGCGAATTGTGTCGCTGTCTCGTGGTAACTCCGCGATTTCTGTGGCTAACTTCTGTAAATTGATTGACGTTTATAACAAAGGAGTTGTCCCTTGCGTTCCTGAAAAGGGGTCTTTGGGCACCAGTGGTGATCTTGGGCCATTGGCAGCGATTGCTCTTGTTTGTACAGGCCAATGGAAAGCACGATATCAGGGGGAGCAAATGAGTGGTATCGAGGCGCTTGAAAAAGCAGGTATCTCCCCAATGGTACTGAGCTTTAAAGAAGGGATAGCGCTGATCAATGGTACCTCAGCGATGGTAGGTTTGGGGTCGTTATTGTATGACGAAGTGAAGCAGGTGTTTGATACTTACCTTACTATCAGTGCGCTGTCTATTGAAGGACTACATGGTAAAACCAAACCATTTGACCCAGCCGTACACAAGCTTAAACCACACAAAGGGCAACTCGAAGTCGCAACTGCCATATGGAATATATTAGCTGAGTCGTCTCTGGCGGTGAATGAACATGATGTAGAAAAAATAATTTCTCAAGAAATGGATGGTTTGGTCAAGCCAAGCAGCCATCAGATAGAGGATGCTTACTCTATTCGTTGTACGCCGCAAATTCTTGGACCTATTGCTGATAATCTCAAGAATATTGAACAAACTTTAAAGAATGAGCTGAATTCATCTAACGATAACCCGTTGATTGATCAAAACACTGAGGAAGTATTCCATAACGGTCACTTTCATGGTCAATATATCGCAATGGAGATGGATCATCTGAATATTGCACTTGTCACGATAATGAATTTATCAAACCGTCGGATTGATAGATTTATGGATAAATCCAACAGCAATGGTTTACCTGCATTTTTATGTGCAGAAAATGCTGGATTAAGATTAGGCTTAATGGGTGGACAATTTATGACTGCGTCAATAACAGCCGAATCCCGAGCATCGTGTATGCCTATGTCTATTCAGTCCCTTAGCAGCACCGGTGACTTTCAGGATATTGTTTCGTTAGGTTTGGTGTCTGCTAGACGAGTCAGAGAACAGTTGAAGAACTTAAAGTATGTTATGGCTTTTGAGTTATTATGTGCTTGTCAGGCAGTCGATATTCGTGGTAACGCTGGCTTGAGTACAGCTACCCGAGCTCTCTATGAAAAAACGCGTAATCAAGTCCCCTATTTGGACGAAGATAAAACAATCACGGACTATATTGAATTTATTGTGAAAAACGTGCTAACAAAAAATTCTGACATTTAATTGATATATACCCAATAGATTTCAAGTTGCAGCGCGGCGGCAAGTGAACGCAGCCAACAAAGCAGCAACTTGAAAGATGAAGGGTATAAATCCGCATGATTATACAGTTATATCTATATAATAATATATTTTAAATCACTATAAATATAGTGTTTGGAGATTGTAAAGTGGAAAAGTCGACGATTGAAAAAGAGCTTAAAAATGAAATTGACAAAATATGCAATTATAATGTAAGCACTAAAATTTCAGGAGATACAAAACTAAAAAACCATCTAGATTCAGTTGATATTCTTCGATTTATACACAAAATTAACACAGATTACAATTTGAATTTTGGTAGTAAAATAGAAGATGAGAAATACTTAGATACATTTAATTCGATTGTTTCTTGGGTTCATAGTTCTATAAATAAATAAGATAAAAATGAAAAAAAACAATTTGATATTAATGATAAAACGCTTTAAAAATAATCATAACGTAGCTTATTACGATCATAACAATGGAAAAACATTTTCAGAGATTTATTCGGAAATAAAATCCATATTAAATTACTTTGATTTTAAAGGGATGACCAAAGGGAAAAAAGTAATATCACTTATGGATAAGGCGTTTTCAGAGTTTTCGCTTTTTTATGCATGTTTATTAAAAGGAGTGGCTTTTTGCCCTCTGGATAATAATACACCATCAAACAGGCTATCAATGATAATATCAGATGTTAATCCTGATTTGATTGTCGCTGATGATTTTTATATTGGTGATGAAAGTTCATTTCGAGAAGATCTGTTAATTCATAAAGATTGTATAGTATCTAATGGGGAATTTATTTCTCCACTAGAGCATGATATATACTATGAAGATAGCTTAATCACGGATTACACTGACACTGTCGCGTATATTATTTTTACATCTGGATCTACAGGTAAGCCAAAAGGCGTTCAAATTACTCATGATAATTTCAATTCATTCATAGACGCATTATATCCTCAATACGTAAGTGAAAAACCTGAAAAATATTTATCTATTGGTCCTTTGTATTTTGACATGACCATTTTGGATAGTATTCTACCTCCACTATATGGGCATTCTGTATATTTATATAAACCGCCATTTATACCCAATATTTTCGCTAATATTATTGAAAGGTATAATATAACTAGATTTAGTTGTGTCCCGTCTGTACTAAAAATTTTGCTCCCACAACTCAGTGAGGGTGGGGTATTTAATCAGTTAAAATCGTTAAATCTAATTTTACTTGGTGCTGAAAAACCCAATGAACAATCGATTAAAACTTTATTGGAAAACATTCCTCAGCTTAAAGTCATAAATGCATATGGTCCTACAGAAGGCACTATGTGCTGCTTCTCCTCCGAAATTACTAGCGATAATGTGACTAAAGATATAAGTATTGGCAAGCCATTTAGAGGGTTAGAGTATATTTTAGAAACAAGTTCTGGATATTCAAAATTTGGAGAAGGGAAGCTTTTAATCTCAGGAAATCAAATAATGAAGGGGTACATAAATCATTCGCAATGTGATGATCCATTTATTTTTCACAATAGTGTTAAATACTATGATACAAATGATATTGTTAAGGTTGGCGATGATGGTATCTTCTACTTTATAGGTAGATCAGATGACGAAGTCAAATTAAATGGATTCAGGGTACACCTTCAAGACGTTGAAATGAACATAAAGAAATTACTTAATATTGGTAATATATTTTTGCATAAATACAGCACCAATAGTAAAGATTACTTAGTTCTATCATACGAGGAAAATTCGATAGCAGACCCGAATGAATGTTTCATTAATTTAGAAAAATTGTTGCCAAAATACATGGTTCCTAATATTTTTTTAGTCTTCAAGTCATTGCCAAGGCTTCGAAATTCGAAATTGGATAGAAGTAAAATTCAATCAATAGTAAATGAAAAAATTGAATCCTCAAATAAAACTTTACCCTCGAGTAGATTTATTACTCTAAAAATACAGTCGTTTTTATTATCTTAATGGTGTTGCTCTAATGCTTCGCCAATTATGCAGTGCCCGGCATAATTGGTGTTATCATATAGTAATCTAAAAATCATTTGGATCACTTTTACGTTTAAATATACCTTACAAAGTATTTAAAACTTAAGTCTGTTTGTGATTTTTCTGACTTATTATGCTTCGATATGATTTTTAATCAGGTGATTGATTTTAAATTTATTGTAAGTTAAATAAAGGGAAACTTAATGAAAAATGTTAACCTAAAGAATGCACTTCGCGCTGTAAGAGAGCGTTATGCAAGGAAAACTGCCATCGTATCGAATGGAGTGGCATATTCATATAGCGAGTTGAATAAATTAATCAAAATTTGTAAAAAAGCTATAGCACGCAGTGATACGACAGTTCTGATAAATGTCGATGATAGGCTGAAAGCAATAATTCTTATTTTGTCAGCAATTGATTGTGACGTAACTTTTATTCCTGTCGATAGTGATCGGCCCGATTCATTTTTAAAAAATATCACGGATAACTTTGCTAAGATTCGTATAATCAATGACGTATGTCTGGAAACGGGTGAACTCTTTTTGCAAACTATAGAGCACCATGATCACACGGATTCGCCTAGGTGCTTAGGCGATGAGGGAGTGATGTCGATAATGTATACTTCAGGCTCCACTGGCAAACCAAAAGGTGTGTTGGTAAGGTCTAACTCCGTGTTTAATTTGTTGTATCGTCCTTCGTTCATCTCGCTCAGTGATGAAGATGTCGTTGCATCCTACTCCTCGTTATCATTCGATGCTTCAACGTTTGAAATCTTTAGCCCCTTATTAGCAGGTGGTACTCTAGTTTTGTTGGACAAGATGACGGTGCTTGACGAAGAGATTCTTGTCCAATTCATTGAACGATATAAGATATCTTGCATGTGGATGACAGCTGGCTTGTTTAGGAATCACATGTTGTCAGGTTACTGCAAGGCGTTGACTAAGCTCAAACACCTGATTACTGGCGGGGATAGAGTCGACCACCAAGCCGCGGTTGCATTTCTTGAAAGTACATCCTTTACAAAGCTCTACCATGCCTATGGCCCCACCGAAAACACGGTGTTCACGACAATATCTGAGTTAGAACTCAGCAGTATAAGAGAAGAGAAACGCCTTCCAATTGGAAAACTTGTACAAGGTGTCGACTACTTACTGTACGACGAAGATACTGGGCATTATCTTAAAACTGGAGTGGGTCATCTGTATGTCTCTGGAAAGGGGCTCTCTGCCGGCTATCATAATAATCCCACCGAAACAGATAAGGCGTTCTGTACCATCGACAACACCCGATATTACGATACGGGTGATGTCGTGGAATATACGGAGAATGGTGAATTTTACTTTTTAGGTCGGCAGGACCGCCAGGTTAAGTTAAATGGGCATCGAGTAGAACTCGATGATATTGAGAAAAATCTGGAGAATGATGAGCTGATAGTTAAAGCGTTATGCTTTATGTGGCAAGAGCACCTTGTTGCCTTGATAGAGAGCAAAAATAAAGAGTTTGAATTAGAGTCTCTGATATCACGAGCGCGTTCTCAACTGAGTGCCTATGCCATCCCCGACTTCTTTATCGAAAATAATGAATGGCCACTCAGTAAAAATAATAAAGTTGACACAAAGTATTTAATAAATAATACCATCAAGATATTGGAAAATCGTCAAAATAGGTCTACTAGCAATTCGGTAAAAAGTATCGTCGAAGAGATACTAGGAAAATGTATTAATCATCGTAGCATCGGCTTATTTGATATTGGATTTGATTCTCTATCAATGCTCACATTAAGTCATAAACTAAGTAAATCATTTGATATAAAAATTACCTTACTTGACCTTTACTCTTCAGGAACATTGGAAGAAGTAGAAAATTTGGTTACGTCTAAAAAATAAAAATAGCCAGAAGCCCGTTCTATATTTCATGAGTTACTCACATCAACCTTTAGACCTTCGAATAACGATATCACTTCCTTTCGCTAACCAGTGATTTAGTGACTTTTGTCGTCGGCATATTCTTCTCAGACAATGAACACAAGATATTTATTACTTCACCTATGAGCGTGTGGATTGACGCTACAAAAGCTATTTCATCTATCAAACAAATAAATGCCTATTTCTACACGTCCGAGACGAGTAAATAGCAAAAACCCGATAACGGGAAATCAACTTATAAAAGGAGCCACATTATGAACAACTATAGTGAAACTGAATTGAAAAACATTGAAATCGTGAAATCCCTGTACACGGATGTGTTTGATACTGGCAACTGTCCAGTGGTCAATAATTACTACCATGATGATGCAAAGTGTCATTTAAAAGGTAAAACACTGCTCGTTGAACAAATGAAAGGTGGGATGGCGGAGTTTGTCGAAAAGCACACATCGATTTCAACCTCGATTGAGTCGCTCTTTGCCGTCGGGGACCGTACCTATGCGCGTTTGAATCGTCAGGCGACATTGAAAGGTGAAGAACAGGTTCGTGATATTGAAATTATGGTGGAAAAACGATTTGTTGACGGAAAAGTCGCCGAATTGTGGTTCATGGTTGATGACGAAATATACAGCAATATTTGGCTAAATCAGCTCTCAGCATAACCCCCAAAATCTGGGCATGGAGATCTCCCTTCATGCCTATTACATAGGTAAAAAGAAAATGGATATAGCAATTACTGGCTTCTCCTTTCGCCTTCCTGGTGCAGGTAACATTTTAGAATTAGAAGCGTTGTTGGAGTCAGGTCAAGATGCTCTTACCTTTCCTTCCTATACCCCTAACAACCGCGACGGTTGGGTCAGCCGGGCGGGCTATTTGACCGACGCTGATCAATTTGATTACGAGTTATTTGGCATTTCCCTTCGCGATAGCTACGTAATAGAGCCTCAGCAGCGGATGTTCATTCAATGTGCATGGCGGGCTTTAGAACAGGCAGGTTATAACCCGAAGCGCTGTGAGCAGACTGTTGGTGTCTATTCCTCATCTTCTGACAGTCATTACCCTTCCTATCTCGCTGACAGCGAATTAGCGTTGGATAAATATGATCCCTTCGAGATAGAGATTGGCGCGAACAAAGAGCAGCAATCGTTGCGTTGTGCTTATTTATTTGATCTGAAAGGACCGGCAGTAGGCATCCAATCGGCATGTTCTAGTGGTTTACTTTCTGTCCATATGGCAATGCAAGGGATCGCAAGTGGTGATTGTGACATAGCTATCGCCGGTGGCGCCTGTCTCCCTTACCCACTCCATTCAGGTTATCAGTATCAGCCAGGTATGAACCTATCGCAAAGCGGCGTGCTGGCATCCTACTCTAGCAGTGCTGATGGCATGGTTCCGGGGTTTGGCTGCGTGGTGTTTGTCCTCAAGGCACTCTACAAAGCGCGCAATGATAAAGACACCATTTTCGGCGTGTTGTCGGCGAGTAGTATTAATAATGATGGTCGGGCTAAGTCTAGTTATATGGCGCCCTCCGTTAAGGGTGTCGCAAGAAACATTCAAAATGTGCTGGCGAAATCTGCATTGGATGTCCATGAAATAGATTTTGTCGAAGGGCATGGCTCAGGCACCAAAATCGGTGATGTGTTAGAAACCGCAGCGTTGAAAAAAGCCTTTGAAAATAGTGGACTAGAGATTAACAGCATTGCATTGTCTTCGGTTAAAGCCAATGTTGGGCATCTTGACGTCGCAGCGGGTCATGCGGGTCTGTTAAAGTCGGTGCTGCAAGTATGGAATAGCAAGCTGTACCCTGCGGCCAATTTCTCAACGCTCAATCCGAACTTGAATTTGGAGCTATCCCCCTTCTATATTCCAACGAAAGTCCGTGAAAAAAATGACTTAACGGGGATAGTTAACTCATTGGGTATCGGTGGGACGAATTGCGCCTTGGTGATTCGTAGTGAAGAGTTTCGTTTATCGGTGCTGCCGACGACATCGGAGCCAATGGAAGTGCTGATTGGCGCAGAGAATGACGAACGCCTGAAAACTTTGCTGCGCCAGTTGCAAGCGGAAATAAAAAGAGATCATCTGTCATTAGAAGATGTGGCCTACACCTTAGCGAGACGTTCGATAGGGAAAGCGTGTATGGTGAAGTTTTCTGTTGAATCTCTCACCGAACTCCATGAGCAAATCGCAGCCTCAATTCGCTTAGGTATTGCCAGTCACCATTGGCCAATTTGTCTGAACAAGTACGTTGGAAAAACAGTATTAATTGAAGCAAGCGAAATCGATCCTGATTCTGTCGTGAGAGTCGAGTCCCACGCAATGATGCAGGAGAACGCCGAACTTGAAAAAAGGGACAGCGCCCGATCTGAACCGGCTGTTCGTCATGAAATCTTACGCACTATTTGGCTTGATAACTTGATGTTGAATGATGTTGAAGAGGAAGACAGTTTTTCAGATCTTGGCGGTCACTCGATACTAGCACTTTCGTTGGTCACGGACATTAACGCTGCTTTTGACCTCACTTTGACTTTAGATTGGGTGGAAAAGTTTGATGTCTTCTCTGCACAACTGCAAGAACTTCAAAGGCTAACAAGCAGAACAAAGCAGTTTTCGTTAGTGAAACCTTTATTTTTTCCTGACTCCGCCAAGCGAGCCACGCTTATCTTGATCCACGCTTCTATTTCAGGAGTGGAAGTGTACAAAAATCTGTCGAAGAGTATTTCTGATGAAACCGAAGTGATAGGGATAGATTCATATAATTTATACAACAAAAATAAAGTGGTTTCGATAGATAAACTCGCCGCCATCTATGCGGACGACATTTTGGGGCACGTAACAGATAAGACGACTCCAATCTTTATTGGAGGCTGGTCATTAGGCGGGTTATTGGCCAGAAAAATCACTGCTCTCTTGACAGGAAAACTGCCAGTAAAGGGCAATATCTTATTAGATTCTGTCAAATATTCCCCTTGCAGCGCTCCGCTGTTTTCGGATGAGAATCTGTCATATTTCATGGTCCTGGACCACTTTTCTAACACGCTTAGCTGTGACGACAGAGCGAGAGAAAATCTCAAAACAATATTTGAAATAGAAAGGCGTATGGTCAAGGACTTTCAAGATCCGGAGATCAATTTGCCAATACTTAATGTTGTCGCAACACGTTCTCTAACAAAAATAGATAATGACAAGGTTTCGGCAACATTTGAGTTGTTGAAAAGGAACCGCAATAACTGGCAAATAAATGAATTGATGACGGTTCGCAATATTCACACTGACCATGTCGGGCTGGTTGCAGATTCAAATATCAATGAAGTGTCAAACTGTATTCGAGGGTTCTTATATCAATATGTATAAACATATCATTTTATTTAAGTTTAGTGCGTCGCTGTCAACAACTGATGCACTGGACTTGCTTCGTCAGCTGGGTGAATTAAAAGCCAAGATACCCGAGATAAAAAAGTACAGCTATGGTCTCAATGATAGTGACAACCTCAATAATCACGGTTATCAGTACGCCTTTGTAATGGAATTTGACTCAAAACAAGATCGAGACGCTTATCAAATCAACCCACATCATCAAGCGTTCATCAATGAGAAGCTTAATTCAGTTATCTCAGAGGCAATTGTCTTCGATATGGTTACAGCTTAGGAGGAATGATGGAACATAAAATCGCAGTTACAGGTATGTCAGGGCTATTTCCAGAGGCCAGAGATTACAACGAATTTTGGGATAATCTTTGTAACGGTCGAGTGTCATACCATGCATATACCGATGAAGAAGGGCACGTGAGATCTAAGGGAAGATGTCCCGATCCGGAAACATTCGATGCTCATCGCTATCGGCTTTCAGAGAAAGACGCGATGGTTATGGACCCCCAAATAAGAAAATTCATTGAACTGATAGACTCGGCACTTATTGACGGTGATCACCTCGATCGTGACGCGTTAGGTACTGTCGCAGTAATTGCTACGCAAGGCAGCAACCATACTTACCATGATCAATTGCAAATAAACGTAACCAAAGGGCTCACCGAGCCGCCCAATGACCTACTCCTGAATCTGAACAAGGGCACGGACTTCATGGCCACTCGCGCTGCCCATATATTTAACTTTCAGGGACCGTGTTTCAATTTACAATCGGCGTGCTCGTCTTCACTGACAGCCATTGTTGAAGCCTGTTGGATGCTGCAAACAAAACGTTGTGATACCGTAATTTGTGGCGGAGTACATATCTCCTATCCTTTAGAAGTCGGATATAAGTATGAACCTGGATCGATCTATTCAAAAACGGGTGTGTGTCGACCATTTGATAACCATGCAGATGGTACTGTCTCTGCGGATGGGGGAGGTGTGGTTATCCTTAGGCGCCTTCAGGATGCCGAAAATAATGGGGATAATATCCACGCGGTTATCTCCAATGCGTTGAGCAACAATGATGGGTCCAAAAAAACCAGCTACGCCGCTCCCTCTGTGAATGGTCAACACCAACTGCTTGCTCAAGTGTATCGCTCTTCCGAGATAAACCCTCGCAACCTACAGTTCATCGAGTGTCACGCCACGGGGACGATAGTGGGCGATCCGCTGGAAGTTCAGGCCATCAGTCAATTAATGGACAGTTATGGGGTAGATCACGCTTTATCTCCGGTGGTTGTTGGTTCTGTCAAAGGCAATATCGGGCATCTCTTTTGGGCATCGGGGATCGCTTCCATGATCAAGTCAGTACTGTCGCTTAAGCAAGGTATCTACCCAGGGACATCAAATTTGACGCAGCTTAATGAACTGCTTAGCGATACGGTGAGACATAATCTGTTGTATACAGCAGACAATGTTCCCCTGGATCCAGATAAGCCAGCCATCGCGGCAATCAGCTCTATGGGGGTTGGGGGCACGAATGCCCATCTTGTTATTGAGGGCTATAACACTGGACATTCTATGAAGCCTAAGAAGGCTGATAACAAGGGGGCTCAGAACAGCATCTACTCGTTCTTTACCCAGACCAAAAGCTCGGACGACTCCTCCCATGTCAGCAACCAGGTCAAGGAGAAAGACAGCATTCAACAGAACGTGTTGACCAAAGCATCCTTATTGCCCTATGTACTGTCCTTCTATGAGCAGGTTCTCGGGGAAAGTGTGGTCAGCCCGGACAGTGACTACTTCGATCTTTACGGCGACTCTGTTACTGCGGTTGAGCTCATCGCTTTGTTTAAATCTGAGCTTGGCATTGAAGTGACCTCAGAAAGCATCTATGACTATTCAACTCCCGAGGCATTAGCCAGTGCCATAGTCACAGCACAGTCGTCAAAGACAGGGCAAGAAGCGGATAGCCAACAGGTGAATAATCGTACGCGTCAGGATGGATTGCTTTCCCCGTATCAGCAACGATTTTATTTGTTGGAAAAACTACAGCGCAGTGAGGCGAGCCAATACAATGTACCTTTGTGCTTTGAGATCCCAAAGGACTTCCCGACAGAACAGTTCACGCAGACTTTACATGAGATACTTACGCAGTTACCTCAGTTCAGCCAGCAATACAAGATAACGAGAGAGGGGCTTACGTTGGCGACCAGACGAGCGCAGTTGATTGAAATGACTGCGGTCGAGCTGACGCAGGAAAGTTCGCTGGAAGCGTCTTTAAAGGCAGTGTTTGAACAACGATTTGATTTGGAAAGTGGGGCTTTGTGCCGTGTGACGACTCTGACGCACAACGGACAGACATTCCTCACCCTCAACTTTCACCATATTGCGATAGATGGGATGGGTCTGCATAATTTACTGAACGCATTATCCTCTGTTAGTGAGGGGAACTCAGCACTAAACAGGATATATATCCCCCAGCAAGCGGATCCGGAGATTTCGGATAGCAGTCGTTCATTTTGGCGAGATATGCTGAGTCATGTCCCACGCACAGTGTTATCGAGTGGCTCTAAAATTTCAGCAGGTTCAAAGGGATTGGTGCCTGGTCTTCTTGTCTCCCACCTTTCTTCTGATCTGGTTGCTAGGGTTCAGAATGTGGCGCGTAGTCACAGAGTCACGCCGTTCGTCGTCTATTACGCTTTATTCAATTCTACGCTGGCAAACTTCCTGGATACCTCTGTTGTATGTACGGGCACGACGCTCGCCAACAGATCAGAATCAGATAGAGAAGCCATTGACTGTCGAATTAATAATATTCCGGTTGCAGTGAATTGTGGAACGGGACAGATTCGCGCGATCCTAAGTGAGACTGACCGAGCATTAAAAACCTGTATGCCTCATGCTCATGTGCCGCTAGAGGTGATTTCGTCATTAGCGGCAAGTCAAGGTCAAGGGCTGTATGACATTCTCTTTATGTATCAGAACCAGAATAAAGGGAACCTCTTAAGATACCGAAAATTCTCTATTCCTGAGTATGCCACTCGATATCAACCAGTCTATTGCAATTTGACGGTCAACCTGGTGCCAGAACAGGGGGGGTTAGACATCGAAATGATGTTCAATCAGACGAGTTATCCCAAGGAGATTGTGGCGAGTTTTATGTCGATGTTTCTGTCCAATATAAACAATTACTTACTAAATCTAGAAAGCCAAAACTGAACGGAGGGGTGATGAATTCTACATTTATTCAAAAATTTGAATCCACTGCGGAAATGTTGCCTAACAACATTGCACTCATTACAGCAAACCATTCAACGACCTATTCTCAGCTGCATCAAATAGCAAAACGTATTGCTGTGGGTATTCACACTGCAATGAGTGACGATGTGGAGGGTATAGTGCTCTGTTTGCAGAGAAATGAGTCGCTCATAGCAACAATTTTGGCGTGTCATTATCTTAGTATACCTTATATCCCCGTTGATCCCAGAACGGCCAAAGAGAAAATAGACCACATCCTCTCTCAATCTCGTTATTTGTACATCAGTAATGTGCAGAAGAGTGCATATCAGAAAACGTATTGTGTAACTGAGATCCTGAATGCCGACTCGCAGTTTGATGGAGAAACGATAGCGCGTCCATCCAAAGAGGCCTACCGTATCTATACGTCAGGCTCGACAGGAGAGCCCAAAGGAGTGATGGTCAGTCATGTTGGGTGTTCCAACTTAATTGAGCATTTTTGCTCGTTGCTGGAATCTAAGCCAGAACACACTTGGTTATCCTCAACCTCAATCTCATTTGATATTTTCTTCCTGGAATATGCGGCCCCTCTGTCTAGCGGCGGGACGTTGATCTTACTGACAGATAACCAGATTGCTTCACCGCAGCAGGTGGCGAGTCAATTGATACACTGGTCTCCTTCGGTCTACCAAGCCACGCCTTCTATGTTTAAAGGGCTTCTGGCTTATCTGGATAAGAGTTGGCGCTTCCAAAATGTTCTGGTAGGGGGAGAAGCGTTGTCGCAACAATTGTCCTCTTTACTATTTGAAAAAAGTGACTGGCTGTGCAACGTCTATGGTCCGACAGAAACAACGGTATGGTCCAGCGCGCACGTAATTAAACAAGCTGGGGATAAGCGTATTGGGCAACCGATACGTCATACCCAGCTGTTAGTGTTGAATGAGCAGCAACAAATGTGTAAATCAGGAGAGTTGGGACGCATTCATATTGGTGGAGACGGTCTGGCTATGGGCTATTTTAATAACCCTGAACTTACAGCGAGAAAATTCATTGAGGTGTGCATCGGCGGGCAGATCCAAACGCTGTACGATACAGATGACATTGGGTATGTTGATGATGAAGGAATTGTCAATTTTCTCCATAGGGATGGGGGGTTCATTAAGAATAATAGATATCGAATTGAACCTAGTGAAATAACGGATATCTTTGAATCAATAGAGGGTGTCACTGGCTCCGCTGTAATTCAAATTAATGACGAAAGTTCAGACTCTTCAAAATTGATCGGATGGGTTGAATGCTCTCATGTAACGGAGACGATGCTAAGGTCAGAGCTAGAGTCTAAATTGAGCTACTACTTGATCCCTCATCATATTTTCACTACCCCAAAACTACCTTACACACTGAGTGGTAAAGTGGACTCAAATACGCTTGAAGCGATGAGCTTAGCGCAACTGACGAAACCCGCAGCAGGTGTCGACACTGCTCCTGCGGGGCTGTGCCTCGAACTCTCTTCCCATCCGGCGGGTAAGATCTTGGGTCGATACTTGGATATCACTCTGATGTCAAAGGACGACAACTTTTTTGAACAAGGGTTAACGTCCATGCAAGCTATCTCTCTTCATATCGATATGCTCAACCTTTATCCCAACTTAGAGTTACATGAACTCTTCGAACGACCGTCTTTCCAGACGCTTATCGCTGAGCTTGAATCCGCGTAATTGTTACCCCCCTTGGTAATCTTTACCGCTTTTATGGTGTTTACGGCAACTCGAACCATTGCAGCATCTTAATATGTGAATCCAAGGCTACATTTTATTGTTCGTTAAGAAATTGTTTTATAAATAAGGTGATAATTTTGATATCTGAACATATTAAAAGATTATATACTAATCGATTGGAAACCAATTATGATTATTTTTATGAAGAGATTCCTGATTCTCTCGATGAAATATTTAAAACTGCAAGAAATATAGTAGAGCATTATAAAGGTATAAATAAATATCGGATAAGCCCTGAAAGATATCGAGATATTGATATAAGTCAACCTAATATTATACTTGAGAGATTGTATCAAGCTAATGTTACGTCACTAATGAGTCCGATTTCTTTTGAAAATAAGCTGGTCGGTCACTGCTTGACCATATCAATTGTTGCACTTGATATTATGCGATATAAAAAAATTCCATCGAGAATGAGGTATGCATATTGTACTTACTTTATCGAAGATATATTTCCTGAACAAATATTGATTGAATATTGGTGCTTTGATAGAAAAGAGTGGATTTGGGGTGATCCGTCCATAAACCAAGCAATACTTGACTATAATGGTATTTCTGAACGCTTTAATTTTTTTGATGTCGATAAAACACTCTCCCAACCTGTCTATTTGGTCTGGAATAGGTTGAGAAAAGGAGAACTGGATTTTAATATGTACCGTGGCATTAATAACGTTGATGACCATAATGGTGTATTAAAGGAAGTAGCTCGAATTCTTATTAATGATTTGGCGATGATTAATAACTTAGTATTATCTGTTTATGACTATGTTATATCCCCTTATGAATCCGGCAACTTGAGTGATAGCTTATATTGTTTTTTGGATGAAGTTTCGGAAAAAATGATGGATTCCCAGCATTGTCTTATTAGTTATGATGACTCTAATCCCATAATGTGTAAACCGCAAGCGGTTATTCGAAAAAGTGTATTTCAGAAAAGTGAGCAATGCTTCACAGTATAGTCTTTCGTGACCCAGTTGTGTTTTAATAGGGGATATCGAGTCGCGCAAGGGAACTTATCCCCCTGCGCTCCCACGGAACCGGACGTGAAAGTCTCCCGTCATCCGGTTCTTGTCGTTGACCGTTAGCATCGCGTACAAATTTCCCAGTGTGCAAACAGACTGGGTTTAGCGCTCCGTATCCTGTCTAACTATTCATACGCCTGAGCCAGACTACCGTGTACCCGCTTGTATTTGCGGATAACCCATTTAGCAAGGTGCAAGTAGTACTAGAAATCGGACTTATGCCTCAGAAAAATCAACAGAGTGATCCAGCGCAAGCAACGGATTACCTTTCTGAAAAATTGCACTTATTAGTCGAATCCGCTATTAAATAGTTACTTAACGGCGTGTACTATTCCGTTGCTTCTGAACCCCTATTATTGCTTAAAATTAGTAAAGAATTTCAAGTTGAACAGGATCACTTATTATTTTAATAACCCCAGTGTCAGATTTTTCAAATTCAATTTGATATTTTTCATTGTCAATGCCTGTAATAATATTATCTAGATAAGAATATGCGAATCTTATTGATTTGTTTTTAGCCCATTCAGGTAATAAGTGTACATAGTAGTTAAAAACTACAAATCCTCTTTTTTTATTTATGTAAGTTATATTTAGAATGTCTTTTAACATCATTCTACCGTAACAAAAATCACCATTTTTATTAAATTCTTTTTTTCCTAAATTGGTTAAGTTCCATAATTTATTTTTTCCTCTTTTAAAATCCAATTTCACTAATCCAGCATCAACAAGAGATTCCATGTTCGCATTAGCCCATATAGAATTTTCATTAATTGATATTGGCCATTCCGTCTCACCTAGACATAATAATATTTTATCGTCAATTTCTTTTTGTATTTTTTTTCTAAATAATTCATTTTCTTCTGAATGACAAAGAAAAGATAAAAACAATAAGAAAAACAAAAGATAATTTTTCATAAACTACACTCTATATTGTATTCTGTTATGGCATCACTCGCATTTTTATATTTTTTCTTTGTAAGATAGGATTTAGTATAATTCCAATAATAATTTGAAATGCCAGGTACTTCATTGTTATACTTTATATCATATTTAATAAATTCCACTGGGTATTCTCCAAATATGTCATCATCATTATTTTTTTTGTGAAAAAAAACAATATAATAAACCCCATTTTTTACTCTTAGCTCGTAATCTTGTGTTTTTATTTCAGAAGCAGATAATTTAAAATCAAACCAAGTAAAACCAATATCATTTGGGAGTGGAACTATATTAAATTTTCCACTTTCATTTTTCATAAAAACAGTTAACGTATTACTTGGATGAGATGTATTGTTTTCAAATTTAGCATAAAAAACCACATCTTTTTTTCCATCACCGTTCAAATCTATAAGATTGATTCCATCCTTTAGATTTACCTTATTTCCGCAATGAGAAAATGCCTTAAACGAGAAAAGGAAAATAAAAATAAGGTAAAATTTATTTTTCATTTAAATAACTCCTAACTAATCTAAACCCAACATCTGGCATCATATATCCTGAACTATGGTTATCACAATTGGACAAGCTGTTTGAATGGGAAAGATAACTTCCACCACAAAAATAATACAACTTAACTTTACCAAGTTCATAACTATCATAGACCCATTCAGAAACATTTCCACTCATATCGTATAAACCTAAGTCGTTTGGAGATAATTTACCTACAACCTGTGTTCCAAAATTACTTGTATTAAACTCTGGATACCACGCCACCTTCTTAGAATCATTGCTCCCAGAGTGATAGTATCCATATCTTCCTAATCGTAAGGCAGGTTTTCCCCCCCTTGCTGCAACATGCCATTCGTTTAAGGTAGGTAAACGATAGCCATTAGCCTTTGTATTTATAAAAACCTCTAAGCTTTCGTCTTTTTCCCTAATAATTTTATTTCCTTTTTGAAAATATACTGGAGTGAGTTTTAATTTCTCACTTAATGCATTTGAAAAAAGAACGGTATCTAGCCATTTAATATTCGTCACAGGATGCCTACCTTCATCCTGTTCAGGGAGAAGACAATCTTCATAATATGCCCCGTTACATCCATCATCAAAATCATAACCATTTAATATAGCCCATTCATATACCTCTTTATATTCTGAATAAGTAACTTCATTCTTCATGATATAAAAAGAATTTAATTTAACATTAGAATGAGATTCATAATCTTGAGCGCCAAATACACTACCAACGTAAAAATCACCACCTTCAACAAAGCTAAGTTTCATGTCATCAAATGAATATGCTCTTAATGACATTACTATAGATAAAAACAAATAAATATATTTCATTTTTTTCCTATATTTCAATATTGCTTTTTGGGTATGAGCAGCAAGTCAATATAAATAAGATTTCAAAATAGTAGATCACTTGAAGGGAACTCAGTCCGATTTTTGCGATCTGATTAATCGCCAAATCAAAACAAATCTCAAAATGGACTGAGTGATGCCAATCATAACACCAATACCCCGAAACGAATGACGTCAGATGAAAAAATTTATCCATAGAACCCGGGATAAGGACTATGCGCGTCGCCTCACCGCGCTCTTGATTCTACTTGCGATAATAATAACCCACCATCAGCATGAAATGGGAGTTGTCCACGTCCAGTGACAATTTTTCCTTTTTCGCCCTCAAGTATTAATGTATCACGATACCCAAAACCAACATCTATTTTTTCATCTGCATATTCAACTATTGTTCCATATTTGCTGTATATATCCGCTTAACTTGAAGATGCAGGATTCAGAACCTGGAAGTTATCATTAATACGGCACGACAGGTTCCCGGCAAGTTCCGGTAATATTTCCAAAAGCGATGTATTGCCTGCCTGAACAAGGCCGTCGTAGCGAAATAAGGGTTATTCCTGACCTGTTCATTCATCACCTTCCACCGCCTTTCTATCGGGTTCAGATTCGGGCTGTATGGCGGCAAGTAATGAAGGTCAATATTCATCACATAAGCCCAGTCTTTCACCCGCTTACTCCGGTGGTAACCGCGGTTTTCTGGCCTTTGCGCATCCAGCCATAAGCCAGTTTCGTCCCCTGCGTGGGATGGACGCCATCAATGAACAGGATGGGCTCATGGTCTCCGGCTTCCTGTTTCAGTTTCCCGTCGGTTTCTATAAAGGCCCGTTGCTGTTCCGCGTTGAACTTGTGTGGCACGCCGGTCGGTTTTTTATAACTGAATCCATTGTGGCGCAGCCATTTATTCATGCCGGGAACGGTGTAACGGATATCCCACTCTTCTTTGACAAGACGGATAACCGCCTGTGTGGTGGGCAGAAGATCCGCGGTCAGATAAGCGATAAGTTCCTGAGTCTGTATTTCTGAGATGGCTCTGAGAGCCGCCATTTTCGGGCTTGAGTTTGCGGTGATTAAGGTAATCGCTGATATGACGATTAACGGTCGTTTCATGAAGACGCAGGGCCTGAGCGAATCACTGAACTCCAGCCCTCAGAGGCCAGCAGAACCGCTTTTATGCGATCACACTCCCTCTTATCACGACAGGTGTGATGGAGATGTTCCAGTTCGGCTTTTTGTTCATCGGTAATGAATATTTTCATGACTGATACCCTGATCCTTATTTTGGGAAAAATCAAGCATCTTCAATGATTACGGGTATAGAGGTGTTAACCCCGTTTTAATGAGTGCAAAATATACCGTCTAACTGTGCAGAATTGATTTCCGTGCTACAGATTCAAAAGAAAAATGGGTGAATTGAATAAATTGCAGTCGTATTTATGACGCTAGTTGTGTAAAAATTTTTCAATAGATGAAATGCAATTGTCGCTTCATTTATCGAGCGGATAGGTGAAATTTATCACACGCGGCATCATCAGGTATGTGTCCTTAGCAAAAGAAGCTAACGAATAGTTATATAAATCAAAGTAAACATAACTTAATTGTCTATTAAAAAATTAACGAATCCTTGCGTTCACCCATTATTGGAGATTAATTATGGAGTTAGCAAGTATAACTGCCGTTCAATCAGGTCAGCCTATTACATGTAATGCATGGTTGTTCTGGTTAAGGAAGTTCACCGGGAGCATACCCAACAGCGTACTAATAGTGATGGGCTCATTATTCATGAGCGTGGTATTCATGCCAACTACTGATGCATCCAACACGCGAATTTTTTCGTTGCAAGAAGCAACCATCAAACAGATGCAGCAAGCGATGGAGGCTGGTGCGTTGTCGAGTGTCGAATTGACGACAATGTACCTGAACCGAGTATATGCCTATGATCTCAATGGCATAAAACTGAACTCCATTCCTGTCTTAAATCCAAGAGTGCTTGAGGAAGCTGCGGAGGCAGACCGTCTGCGGTCTGAGGGCATTATACTCGGACCTCTTCACGGGATCCCTTACACTGTTAAGGATAGCTATATGGTTGCTGGTCTCACCGTAGCTGCGGGATCGCCCGCCTTCAAAAAGCTGATGGCAAAAGATGATGCCTTCACGGTTAAAAAGATTCGGGAGTCTGGTGGGGTTCTCATCGGAAAGACAAACATGCCTCCGATGGCAGCCGGTGGCATGCAACGAGGTGTTTATGGTCGTGCGGAAAGTCCCTACAACGCCGACTATCTTACGGCCGCATGGTCTTCCGGTTCATCGAACGGTTCGGCTACTGCAACGACTGCAAATTTTGCGGCCTTCGGTATGGGGGAGGAAACCGTGTCGTCTGGTCGTTCACCTGCTTCTAATAATGCTCTGGTGGCCTATACTCCTTCACGTGGATTGATCTCAATCCGAGGCAATTGGCCTCTGTACCCTATACGTGATGTGGTTGTCCCGCATACACGTACTGTTGAGGATATGCTTCGAGTCCTAGATGTGATAGTGGTTGATGATCCGATCACAGAGGGAGACCTCTGGCGTCATCAGAAGGTTGTCAAACTACCTGCTGTGACTTCAGTACGCCCTAAAACCTATCTTGAACTCAGGGACACAAATTCGCTGAAGGGACGAAGAGTTGGCGTTCCAAAGATGTACATTGGCAAAGATTTTGGTGGAAGTAATCCTGTTCGCGTCAGGCCGTCTATCATTGAACTTTGGGATAAGGCTGCTACAGACCTTCGTGCGCTTGGCGCTGACGTGATTGAAATCGATTTCCCACTCCAGAATAATTATGAGGGGGACCGTGTAGGTACTAGAACGATGGAAGAACGCGGACTTATTCCGCTCGACTGGATGGAATTGGAGTTTAACTACATAAATTCCTATGTGGCCGAAGAGTTCCTCAAGAGCGTAAGAGACCCGAATTTCCCTTCTTGGACCAATATCGACCCGGCGACAGTATTTCCGAACCCACCAGCATCCGTCGATGCGTGTCGCGGATTTAATCGAGATTCAGATTATAAATTGCTCATCGACACAATCAAAGCTGGGGTCCAGCCCATCGAGAAACTACCGGGTTTTGCGACTATGCTCCGCGGCCTCGAAGAAACGCGAAAGATAGACCTTGAGAACTGGATGAAGGCGGAGAAGCTTGATCTCATTGTTTTTCCTGCAAATGGTAACATCGGTAAGGCTAACGCAGATGTCAATGATGTCTCGTACGAAGAAGCATTGCAGAACGGTAACTTTTACTCAAACACCAACTATGTTCTCCGTCACTTGGGCATCCCAAGTGTTTCAGTGAGCATGGGGACCATGAAGGACACTGGTATTCCTGTTAACTTAACATTCATTGGCCCAGCTTACAGCGACAATGATCTTCTTCGGTACGCATACGCTTATGAATTCGTCACCAATAACAGAGCCATAGCAACCCGAGTTCCCCCATTGGCCGACGAAATACTGGACTACTCAGACGGAAAAACAGTACCACCGGTGCAACGTACAGATAAGCTGCCCCCGGTGTTAGTATTGAATGCATCTCTTACTGGTACTACGCTTACCATTTCTGGTACGGCGAAGGACATAAATAAAATTGCAACAACGCGTGTTTATGTTAATGGGATAAAGATACCATTTGATGGCGATTTGGTTAACTGGCAGGCGAAAGTTGACACCAAAAAATACTACAACATCACAGCATTAGCTGTAGAAGCCCTTTTCGTGGTTGTTATTTCTAAAGACGAATATGGTAATACGGCCGTGGCAACCAAAAATATCAAATTGCCGGTAAGCGAGAGTAAAGCGGCAGTACAGATCGGCGACGGGACTACGCCATCATCTGTACGTCCGCCAGCAGTCATACCTGCGTGTATACCTGGCGGCGCCCCACAACATATTGGTTAAACAGGCGGAGCTTTGAGCCCACTTCTTGGAGGTGTAAATGTTATATCCAGTTGTATTGATAAAGGTCATTCATCCTTCGGCGTTCGCGTCCCTGATATCCCTGGTTGCTTTTCTAAAGGAGGTGATTTTACAGATGCAATAGAAAGCGCCCATGAAGCAATCGAAGCTCATATCGAATTGCTGGTTGACGATAACGAAGCAGTTCCAGAAGCAACAAGTGTGGAAAATTATTTGGCAGACCCAAAGTATAAAGTATATCCCCTAACACCTCAGACATTTCATCTGAGGTGTTTTTATATTGTAACCCTTAACGCCACCTCACATTTTTATTATTTCCCAAACAACCTGCGATTAAAATCTTCAATCTTTCCAAACATAACCCGCTTTTGCATCGTCAGGCTCCAACTGGCGGACAGCCCTGCTGCACTCATCAATCGCCGATACTGCTCTTCATCAAATGGCATATTAAAAGCAATAGCTATCGCTTCTTTAACCAAAACATCACTATTACGGGAAACAAGAGCAAAAGGCTCATCCGGGCTAACATTTCCCGCTGCAATAATTCGGTAAAGCCAACCACAGCGGCCACTCTCCTGCATAATGGCAGAAAAATTACTGATACCGGAGTGAGAATTGAGTTTGTAACAAGGTGAACGAGGCTGAGTTACCTGAAGCATGGCCTCTCCCCAACTGAAAATATCACCGATACAAACATTCTCTTCAGTCAAGCCAGTTGTGGAAATATTTTCGCCAAACGCGGGAGCAATAAAGAAATCTTCCTGATCAGGAAATTGATGTTTCCAGAAATCGTAGTGTTCACGGGGATAATGGCAAAGCGCACGATCAGGGCCGCCATGGACGCGGGTTTCAGCCTGTTCATCACCTTCCAATCCAAGAGAAGTCAGACGCAGGCTGCCATCAACCATCCGTTTGTTAATTGCACTGGCAGACAGTTTTTCTGATATTTCAATTTTGCCTGTATATACCTGCGGATAATACATAATTCACTTTCCTTATTGAAATCAGTCCGACGATATCATCATAAACCAATACCCAATCAATAAAAATGCCGGCAGTAATATCAGCCGGCATAGCAGAAAAGAGAAAATGAGTTAGAAAATTATTTCACTTTTTCCTGATAACGTTTTGCAGCTTCATCCCAGTTAACAACGTTCCAGAACGCTTTAATGTAGTCAGGACGACGGTTTTGATACTGCAAGTAATAGGCATGTTCCCAAACATCCAGACCAGCAATTGGATAGCCAGAAGCACCGGAAATAGCTTCACCCATTAACGGGCTGTCCTGGTTAGCAGTAGATACAACCGCTAGTTTGCCATCATCTTTCAGTACCAGCCACGCCCAGCCGGAACCAAAACGAGTCGTCGCCGCCTGCTCAAATTTCTCTTTAAAAGAATCCACACTACCGAAATCACGTTCAATAGCTTCTTTTAATGGGCCTTGCAGAGTTGTCCCTAATTTCAAGCCCTTCCAGAACAGGCTATGGTTAGCGTGTCCACCAGCATTGTTACGTACAAAAGTACGTTTATCAGCAGGTATCTTATCTAATTGCTGAATCAGATCATCAACATCCAGTTTTGCCAGCTCAGGGAAGGCTTCCAGAGCGCCATTGGCATTATTAATGTAAGTCTGATGATGCTTGGTATGGTGGATTTCCATCGTCTGCTTATCAAAATGAGGTTCCAGAGCGTCATAAGAGTAAGGAAGAGAAGGTAATGAATAGCTCATATCATGTACTCCAGTCATATAAAATAATTCAAAGTCCACACCTTGTGAACAACTTGACTGCTCCTCTCCCTATCAGGAAGAAGATTCCCACTTCACAGAGACGAGCCTGACCCGCAGGGACGCGAGCCAGGGCTTACCCTCTCTCCGTGGGCTAACACTGTCAGCCCGACAGCTTTGATATTTCGCGCTTTATATGCGCATTTCATGGAGTCACACACTACATAAATGCAAAAGCGAGAAAACCGCCTCCTTTTATCCCCGCCATGAAGAACAAGGTTTCCTGGAGGCTGGCCGATAATCATTATAGTTAATTAAATATTATTGGAAATGATTATCAATGCCATATTCTCACTATGGTTTTATCATACAACTGTGTTTCAGTGGCTTATCAGTCAATTTATCTATATTTAAGATTATTATTGGATTAGGATTTTAAATTACTATTTTTGGTTAGCAATTAAACCCAATTATCCCCACCACACCAAATGACAATTACGTGAAAAATATTCTTTTTATTGCGTGATCTTCCGCGCAAAAAAAAAACAAAAATTCTCCTTACACTTTAGTTAACCTTGTTTTGACATACTATTAACATTCGCAAGGAGAATATTAATATGACTCAAATAATGAAGCACTCTATTCCTGCTGTCATTGCAGAACATGCCCTGATGAATAAACAACAATATCAACAAGACTATCAATTATCGCTGCAAGATCCCGAAAGATTTTGGGGTGAGAAAGGTAACATTGTTGATTGGATTAAGCCTTACACCAAGGTAAAGAATACCTCTTTTGATCCTGGACATGTCAATATCCGTTGGTTTGAAGATGGAACACTGAATCTAAGCGCAAACTGTCTCGATCGCCATTTAAAAGAGCATGGCGCTCAAACCGCTATTATCTGGGAAGGCGACGATCCAGCAGAGTCCAAAACAGTAACCTATCGTGAACTGCATCATGATGTATGCCAGTTTGCTAATGCATTGAAAAATCTTGGTATTAAAAAAGGTGATGTTGTTGCTATTTACATGCCGATGGTGCCGGAAGCAGCAATTGCCATGTTAGCATGTGCCCGCATTGGTGCTATCCATTCTGTTATTTTCGCAGGTTTTTCTCCTGATGCCGTATCCGGTCGCATCATTGATTCGAACACTAAATTGGTTATCACTGCCGATGAGGGTTTGAGAGCTGGACGTACAATTCCCCTGAAAAAGAATGTTGATGACGCATTAAGTAATCCAGCAGTTGTCAGTGTATCCAATGTTATTGTTTTTAAACGTACTGGAAATATCGGTAATTGGTACTCTGGTCGCGACCTTTGGTGGCATGAGTTGACAGCGGGCGTAAGTGCTGACTGCCCAGTTGAAGAGATGAACGCAGAAGATCCCCTGTTTATTCTCTATACTTCCGGATCTACCGGTAAACCTAAAGGCGTGCTGCACACCACCGGTGGCTATCTGGTATATGCATCCTTAACATTTAAATATGTATTCGACTATCATCCAGGCGAAATCTATTGGTGTACAGCTGATGTGGGCTGGGTGACTGGACATAGTTATCTGCTCTACGGGCCGCTTTCCTGCGGTGCTATCACTCTGATGTTCGAAGGCGTACCAAATTATCCTGCGGTTAACCGTCTAAGTCAGGTTGTTGATAAACATCAGGTAAATATCCTGTACACGGCACCAACAGCAATTCGAGCCCTGATGGCTGAGGGTGACAAAGCTATTGAGGGAACGAAACGTACTTCTCTGCGTATTCTGGGATCTGTTGGTGAGCCGATTAACCCGGAAGCATGGGAATGGTATTACCAGAAAATTGGTAACAGTCAATGTCCGGTTGTTGATACCTGGTGGCAAACAGAAACCGGCGGCTTCATGATAACGCCACTGCCAGGAGCAACTGAACTGAAAGCAGGTTCCGCAACTCTGCCTTTCTTCGGTGTTCAACCAGCCCTGGTTGATAACCTTGGTGAGCAATTAGAAGGTACTTGTGAAGGAAACCTGGTTATTACTGATTCCTGGCCAGGACAAGCACGCTCACTGTTTGGCGATCATGACCGTTTCGAACAAACCTACTTCTCTACCTTTAAGGGAATGTACTTTAGTGGTGATGGTGCACGCCGTGATGAAGATGGCTATTATTGGATAACTGGCCGTGTTGATGATGTATTGAATATCTCCGGTCATCGTCTGGGCACGGCTGAAATTGAATCCGCTTTGGTTTCCCACCCCAAAATTGCTGAAGCCGCTGTCGTCGGTGTTCCGCATAATATCAAAGGGCAGGCAATTTATGCCTATGTCACTTTGAATCACGGCGAAGAACCTTCCCCAGAATTATATATCGAAGTCCGCAATTGGGTACGTAAAGAAATCGGCCCGATCGCGACACCGGATATCCTGCACTGGACAGATTCTTTACCAAAAACCCGCTCAGGAAAAATTATGCGCCGTATCCTGCGTAAAATTGCTTCCGGTGATACCAGTAATCTGGGAGATACCTCAACACTGGCAGATCCAGGAGTAGTGGAAAAACTATTGGAAGAAAAACAAACAATGAGTATTTCGTGACATACCATGCCGCCGCAAGGCGGCTTAATCAACGAATATAATAAAAATATAAGAGGACATTCTGATGAATGACGCCATTTACCAAGGGATTGAGAACAATCCTCGTTTCAAAGAATTGGTTGAAAAACGAGGCCGTTTTGCATGGCTGCTATCAATAATCACATTAGTTTTGTATGTCAGCTTTATTTTCCTCATTGCATTTGCACCCGAATGGCTGGGTACCCCTCTTTATGCTGGTTCATATATTACCCGTGGGATACCCGTTGGCATTGGCTTAATTGTTATCTCATTCATCTTAACTGGCCTGTATGTCATCAGAGCTAATGGCGAATTCGATCGTCTTACCTCACAAATTCTTGACGAGGTAAAAAAATGAAGAAATTTTTGCTGATAATAATACTGCTATTTCCTGATCTCATATGGGCCGACACAATCTCAGGTTCCGTAGAAAAGCAACCCATCAACATTCAGGCCATTATTATGTTTGTCCTGTTTGTTGGTTTCACACTCTATATTACTTACTGGGCCTCAAAGAAAACACGCTCCCGTACTGACTATTACACTGCGGGTGGGCGCATTACTGGTTTCCAAAATGGCATGGCGATTGCGGGGGATTTTATGTCCGCAGCATCATTCCTTGGTATTTCCGCTCTGGTCTACACGTCTGGTTACGACGGGCTGATTTATTCTATCGGCTTTCTAATTGGCTGGCCCATTATCCTGTTTCTGATTGCCGAACGATTAAGAAATCTTGGGCGTTACACTTTTGCAGATGTTGCTTCTTACCGGTTACAGCAACGCCCAATCCGTACTTTATCTGCCATTGGCTCACTGGTTGTTGTTGCCCTCTATCTTATTGCACAGATGGTTGGAGCAGGTAAGCTTATCGAATTGCTTTTTGGCCTGAATTACCATATTGCGGTCGTATTAGTTGGTATTCTGATGGTACTTTATGTTCTGTTTGGCGGCATGCTGGCAACGACTTGGGTACAAATTATCAAAGCCATTCTATTGCTGGCTGGTACCACCTTTATGGCTCTTATGGTCATGAAAGCGGTAAGCTTCAATTTCAACACTCTGTTTAAAGAAGCTGTTACTGCTCATTCAAAAGGTGAAGCCATCATGAGCCCAGGAGGTTTGGTATCTGATCCGATTTCCGCACTTTCCCTTGGTCTCGCATTGATGTTCGGTACCGCTGGTTTACCTCATATCATTATGCGTTTCTTTACTGTAAGTGATGCGAAAGAAGCACGGAAAAGCGTTTTCTATGCAACTGGCTTCATCGGCTATTTTTACATTCTGACATTCATCATCGGTTTTGGCGCTATTTTACTGGTCAGCCCAAACCCGTCATTTAAAGATGCTACAGGTGCGCTAATCGGTGGTACTAACATGGCAGCCGTTCACCTTGCAAGTGCAGTTGGGGGGGATTTGTTCCTTGGTTTTATCTCCGCTGTAGCTTTTGCCACTATTCTGGCAGTTGTAGCAGGACTGACACTGGCTGGAGCATCAGCAGTATCACACGACCTGTACGCAAACGTCATTAAACGTGGCAAAGCCAACGAGCGCGATGAATTGAAAGTGTCAAAAATAACTGTTGTGATACTTGGGTTTGTCGCAATCGGATTAGGTGTTTTATTTGAGAATCAGAACATAGCCTTTATGGTTGGATTGGCATTCTCTATTGCTGCAAGCTGTAACTTCCCAATCATTCTTTTGTCTATGTACTGGCGCAAACTCACTACCCGCGGCGCATTAATCGGAGGTTGGCTGGGATTAATTACAGCTGTCGTTTTGATGATTCTAGGTCCTACAATTTGGGTCAACATTCTCGGCCACGAAAAATCAATCTATCCTTATGAATATCCAGCATTATTCTCAATGATTATCGCTTTTACAGGTTCATGGCTATTTTCTCTTACCGATAATTCACTACAGGGTATGCGGGAAAGAGAACAATTCAGAACCCAATTTATTCGATCACAAACAGGGCTTGGTATCGCACAAGGAAAATCATATTAGTTACGATTTTATACTCAACCTCTCCTTCGGGAGAGGTATTTTTATTAGGAAACCATCTGAACTCAGAGCTATTTCACAAGTTAGTCTCTTGTTTTACTCTCAGGTTAATGATTAACTTTACTATTTCAATTCGTTACTTAACACAATTAGCCTATATGAGAAATAAATTACCCATTCTTATTATCTTGATTCTGGCTTTATTGCCAATAATTTTCATTGGTAATGTGGCTAATGAGTATAAGTTAAAGATAGTATTACTGAGTTTTTTACTAACAAGTACTAATGCATTTCTCTATCATTTTAAATATTTCAAGCCTTTAATTTTACTTATCTCTTTATTATGGTCACTTAATATATCCACATCATTTTTCTTCTCTAGCAAACACCAGATAAGCTTCTCTTCAACTATTGCTAATACTTTTATCAATACAAATAGCAGTGAAGCTGTAGGTATGTTGTCTTACAACAAATATTATGTATTCTTCTTTACTTTCATGATGTTAACTTATTTTCTGTCTATAAGATGGTTATCAAAAAATACAGATTCCCGATTTCTAAAAGCCAATATATGGGCTTTATTATTTATTTGCTTATTAGTACCAATTGATTATTATATTTCAGAAAAAAAATATTCAGATAAAGTAATTTTGTCAGAGCATTTTTTAATGGGAACACCATTCTATAACTCATCAGCAATGGTAAGAGCAATATATGAAAATCAACAAATCAGGAAAATTACATCTGTTAAAGTGAATTTTAATTATATAAAAAAATATAAAGATATTGATATTTATATATTACTAATAGGAGAATCAGCAAGAAGAGACCATATGTCTCTATACGGTTATAATAAAATCACAACACCAACATTAGACATAATGCAGAAAAATATGCTGATACTCAATCAAGCTATTTCTCCAGCACCAGTTACTATATTATCTGTACCTATTTCACTGTCTAATATCACCTTATATCAGCTCAAAGATAAGGCTCATTATGCTGACAATATTGTATCCTTAGCTAAAGATGCAGGATTTAAGACAACCTGGATAAGTAATCAAGGCAGATCTGGCAAAAGTAACAGCTTAATTACCGTTATCGCTAATATGGCTGATAATCAGAAATGGAATAAATATATTGGATATGATGAAGAGTTGTTACCTTATTTAGATGATGCCCTAGAACAAAAAGGTAAGAAACTTATTATCATGCATATCTACGGAAGTCATGAGCCATCCTGTAACCGTTTCCCAGAAAATAAATTGATATCCTTTTCATCGAATGAAGATGATAACTGCTATGATAGTTCAATAGCTTATACAGACCAGCTAATAAGAAAAATCATCAATAAAATCAAAGAAGAAAAAGCCTCTATCCTCTATTTCTCAGATCACGGATTACAACGCTTAGATAAGAATGGTGATATCCGTTATCATCATGGTGTCAGTAACCCACGAAAAGATACTTATAATATCCCCTTATTTATCTGGTATAACGATAATGTTAATGCACGATATCGCCACACTGGTGTAGTAAATGCGCCTTTTTCAACTTCAGATAATTATTATCTTATTAGTGACTGGTTGGGTATTCATCATAAATCTCAAAAACACTGCCGTTCCCCATTGAGTAGCTGCTTTAAACCACCGAAAGAATTAATAGTGATAGATGGTAATAAAAATCTGATGAAATATAGCGAGCTTCCTGATGAGAAAGATATGAACGATTTTAGTAAATGATTTAAATTCGAGATCTAGATATTTTAGCCTATTACTATGAGCACCAACTAAAATACGTGATTCATAAATATAAGAGAAGGCTAGCTTGTTATTTTAATTGTCGGGTTCCAGCTCGTAGAGTGTTTATAACCGCTTACATGACATTATTTTTCCCAGGAAATCTTAGCAAAGTCGCACGAATTACCTTCCATGAATAAATTTTTAATGCTCTTAATACAAGAGTAAAAATAAAATAATACTCCCCATATAACTTGAGCTAAAAGTAAATCACTCACTAGACATCAACTTTACAGTAAAACCATTCTAAACAAATCTAGCTGATGACCTCCACGAACAGAGTCTTCTGCAAAAACCCTGAGTACCTCAAGGCACTTTAATTCTCTTTCTAATATCACAATCGCAAAACCCAAAATACGGCTGTAGTACTAAGAAAATATCAAGCCATTATATGCTTTTTATTTAGGAAACCACATTGAAATTAATTATCAGAAAAGAATTTCTAAGCTCAGATTTCACTGTGTAATAAGAAAAA